>PTLG01000186.1 GCA_002937995.1 Alphaproteobacteria bacterium MarineAlpha3_Bin7
GAAATATGCCAGTTATTTTTTTTACTACATTCTCGTCTCTAACAGAATTTTTAATTTGGGTGAAATTATCAACTAACTGTGGTATCGCAAACAGGCCTATTAGAGCTGTCAAGAAGTGTATTCCTCCAATTAGGTTTACTTCACCAAATGTAAATCGTTGTGTGCCCATCATTGGGTCTTGACCGACTGTTATAATTGCTAAACCTATTCCAGCCGATAAAAACCCTTTAATAAGAGATTGTGCAGCAAAACTGCATATTATAGTCAAGCCAAATAGTACTAGGCTAAACAAGTCTGGAGATTTAAATTTAAGAGCTACTTCTGCTAGTAAAGGAGCAACGAGAAATAAACACAAAAAGCTGAAGAGGCCCCCTAAAAAGCTGGAAACAATTGCAATTCCTAGTGCTCTTCCAGCTTCACCCTTTTGAGCCATTGGGTGGCCATCCATTGCGGTTGCTGAGGCTGATGGAGTGCCGGGTATGTTTACTAGAATTGCAGAAAAACTACCTCCAGTCATTCCACTGACATAAAGTCCAAGCAAAAGTGCGATTGAAATTTCTGGCGGTAACACAAATGTTAGAGGCAATACGATAATTATTCCTGTAGAAATAGTGAGCCCGGGAATCATCCCCACTATTAAACCAATAAAACAACCTGCTGCGACGGCTATAATTGTATATATTTGAGTCGCCTGATTAAATCCATCTATGACATCAAGACTAATCAAAACAAGCCTCCTAGAATCCCAACTGGAAGACTAATACTAAAAATCTTTTTAAAAATTAGAAATATAACTGTTGGTATGGCGATTGAACAAGTAAGCAGGTATATTATACGTTTTTCCTTATAAAGTATCATCAATCCAACAAACAATAAGATGTTTGCTAACACAAAGCCGAGCCTAGGTAGGAAAATTAGGTAACTTATGGAGAGGATAGTGGCATACGCACTAATCTTAAATCCCAATGTTTTTCTATTTTCAACTTTGTCGGTATTTGGATAAAATAATGATTGAATGAGCAGGGAAAGTGTTAAAATAAATAAAAATACTAAAATGACCCATGGAAAAAATGATGGCTGAGTGGAATTCTCAATAGCACGAGTAGGCAGTTGATAAGTAGTATAGGCGTAGCCTGTGCAAAACAAAAATAGGAATAGGGACGCAACAAGGTTACGTTTTTTCATCGAAAGCATTTTAAAATCTTCCAGAAATGATGTGTCCCGTCTTGCTTTTACTGAAAACGGGACACAGATATTTTAAAGTAAAGAGATGTTACTTTTTAGCTTTCGATTGATACATTCCAGACATTTTCATGATATTTACAATGTTAGCATTTGCTTTAGCTAATTTAGAGGCAAATTCTTTTTGGCCCATCGGAGCAAGTGTTAGTTTTAACTTTTTCATCCGACCAGCAAAAGGCTTTGAATTAGCGGCTTTGATCATGGCACTTTCCAATTTATCCTTGATTGCTTGAGGTGTGCCTTTTGCAACCGATATTCCTCTAAACAGATCAAATTCCATATCCATACCCAATTCTCTAGCCGTAGGTACATTTGGTGACGCTGGGTTTCTTTTACCACTGGAAATAGCTAAGAATCTCATTTTTCCAGCTTTTACATGTTTCAAGGGTACAAAAAATATATCAACTGCAGCATCTGTTTCACCGCTGAATATCATTTTTCTGCGATCCGGAGCTTTTACCGGTAGCATAATAGGTTTACAGTTCGCTAACTTAGTCATAGCAACCCCAGCTATATGGGTAGCGCTGCCAAATCCTGCAAAGGCAACTTTTAGAGTATTTGGTTTTGCTTTGCACTCATCCATAAAATCCTTAAAAGTTTTCCACTTAGATTTAGCACTCACTACAAAGGGCACAGGTTGCTGGGCTACTTGTCCAATGTGATCCATAGCAGTGTAATCAAAAGGCACATTACCAATATTAGTTGTAGTCAAAATAGATGTCGAATTCCAAGCAAGTGTATAACCATCGGGCTTAGAGTTTTTGACGTAGGTATAGGTGATTGCTCCGCCGCCTCCGGGTTTATTTACTGGAACTACTGGTTGCCCTAACTCTTTACTCATAGCTTTTGCAATCATTCGGCCCTCAATATCAGCTCCACCACCTGCTCCAAATGGAATAACAAATTCGAGAGGTTTGTTGGGCCATTCAGCCTTAGCCATTGAAATTGCACTTGTGACACCAATTAAAATCAGACTAACAAAATAGAAATAACGCTTCATCTTTTCCTCCACTGTTATGGTTAAATTAAACTACATTCAAAAACTAACGTCTGTAAAGTCTCATTGCTCGTAATCTGCTCCAATAGAACCTACAGCAGCTTTTGCTATATCTTCATCCTGTTGCCAATCGCCACCGCTTACTCCTATTCCTCCGAGGCAGTCGCCATCTTTAAATATTGGATATCCGCCCTCCATTGCAGTCCATCTGCTGGGTCCTGCCGACAAGGCGAGACCAATAGCGTGAAGTGTATCTAGGTCTTGTCCTTGAGCCCCCCTTGTGGTGGTTGGTCTTTTGTTCGATGCTGCTGTCACGGCTTTGGTTGTGGAAGAATGTACGGTATGGAAACGACCCCCATCCATTCTTTCAAGTAGTAACATATGCCCTCCGCTATCAACGATCGCTATAGTAGCTGCTATGCCTATGCTATCTGCTTCTTTAATTGCAGCATCCATCATTGTTTTTGCGCCCTTGTTAGTGAGGCGCTGACTTGTTGCAAATGGCATTGATTTTCTCCTTGTATAGTCAAGCTAATTGAATTTAACGATTCGCGATTGTCTGATAAAAAATTACCGCCACATTGATTATAGGAGAACAACACTTTAGTCAATTAGCTCATAATGACCAGAAAATAGGGGTTTTTTAAAAAACCTATTGTAAAACTGTAAACAAAATTTGCGCCAACTGCTACCAATAGCGTATTATTTGGATCTATAATACAACATTTAGTTGTCGCTATGATTTTTAGTAACTTGATTATAGTGCAGGGACGAGCTGATCGAATGGGTGTGAAAATGTCTCACAAGTATGTTTTTGGAGTTGCCAAATCTTTGGTAGTATTTTTTTTATTTGGTTCATTATTGACTGGGTGTGATCTATTAACCAATGCAAAGTTTATGGAAAAATTTGCGCGAGGAGGCTCTCCGGTAAAGGATAGTGCAAGTATTTCTGAGCAGGGTTTAGGAAAACTTGCTAAGGATGAATTGCTGCAGGCACAGCTTTTGTTTGATCGAGCTTTGCAAATTAATCCGAGGGATGTTCATGCGTTATTAGGAAAAGGGATTATCTCTCAAAAGATGGGTCAATTGTCTCAAGCAGAAAAAGCCTTTCAAGCTGTAATTTCTCTTGGTCCGTTATCCAGCCAGAAGTTAGGAGTTCTTAATAACCTTGAAGTGCGGCCAATAGCAGAGCTTGCAAATATGAACTTAGCTCTGCTAAAAAATCATGGTCTCTCTTCTTCCTTGAAGCCTGGATCAGAACAGAGCCCAAGTGAGCCAAAAGGCTGGACTAGAAGTAATTTAAATACCAGTAAACCTGGCAATAATAGTTCTACTATGGATATTAAGCTCAATATGGTTTTGCCAGATGACAGAAACGTGTTGCAGCGTTTTGAGACTCTAAAAAAACTAAGGGATCAAGGGTTAATGACCCCTCAGGAATATGACGTGAGAAGAAAGGCAAACCTAGGTGCATTGCTTTATCTTACTCAGCCTCCTCCTGCCGCAGGATTGAATAGGACAGTTCCAAGCTCTGACCTTATCATTCAGCGTTTAAAAGCGATAGGAAAGGCCCTTGAGTTGCGAGCAATTACTGTTCGTCAACATGGGGCTGAGCGGAACACAATCGTTAACGCCCTGATGCCGGCGGATCCTAGGACTAGGTCTAACCCGAGGGCTGCCCCTAAAGGTTTGCTCGCATCCGCTGATGCTATTAGACGAATAGAGATGTTACAAGAAAAAGGCTTAGTGTCGAGTGCAGAAGCCTCAATCGAAAAGGAAGCAATTGAAAAGAAACTCAGAGTCGCAAATGTACCGCAGCCCCGGAAAGCTTCTCCGCCTGGTCAAAAAGTGGAGGCTATAAAGAAACCTTCTGGTCCGAAACCCGCAGTACATATTGCGTCATTTAGGTCTAAGAAAGCCGCAGACAGGGGTTGGGCACAGTTAAAAAGAGCTCATAGGGCTTTAATAGGGAAGCTAAATCCAGAAATTACAAAAGTAAACTTGGGGGGAAATAAAGGGGTTTTCTATCGGCTTGTAGTGGGGCCTCTTGCGAGCAACGCCGATGCAGATGCAATCTGCAGGAAGCTTAAACGTCGCCGCCAGTATTGCGAGCCTGCCTTTATGGCGTCTAATTAGTAGTAGTTAATATTACAATCTGATTTTAAGTCTGGTTTCTGTGCGGCGTGGCAGAGATTCCTTTTGAAATCAATTGGCTTATTTCCTTTGGATTGTATCCCAGTTCAGACAATATTGGCTCGCTATGTTCCCCCAGTTTTGGCGATCTACGATTAGGAAGCTCGG
>PTLG01000187.1 GCA_002937995.1 Alphaproteobacteria bacterium MarineAlpha3_Bin7
CCAAAAACTATTTCTGAACTTCTCCGACAATGGCTAACCGGTGTGTTAGAGATTGATAAGGGCCAGGTAACTATTTGAGTTTTTTAGAAAAATGAATGTAACAAATGAAGAAAAGAAACATACAATAAGTATTCCTGTAGCTTATGGTTTATTGGCGGTTACAGTGCTGACCTGGTCTATTGGTATCGTCATCGCGCGGGGAGTGCATCAGGAGATACCGCCGATCGGATTGTCTTTTTGGCGCTGGTTTGTTGCAGCAACTATACTTATTCCCTTTACATATACTGTAGTTTTTAAAAATATAGGTTTTATTAGAAATAACCTATTCTATTATTGGCAACAGGGTTTCTTTATGGCGGGAGGAGGGACGCTATTATTTCTGGCAGTCAATTATACAACTGCCATAAATGTAACTTTAGTAAATGCTACACAGCCAATACTTACTGGGCTAGTAGCCTGGATAGTCATTCGTGATAAATTAAGCAAATATCAGATTTTGGGTATCCTATCTGCTATGATTGGCGTATCAATCATGGTAACTAGGGCAAATATAAATACTCTTTTAAATCTTGATTTTAATATTGGCGACCTAATTGTTGTGGTCGCTACAATTTTTTATGCCTGTTATGCGGTTAATATAAGGAGAATGCCAAAAGAAATCGGTTTGCTTCCTTCAACATTTATTATAGTAGTGATGGGGACAGTTAGTCTATTGCCCCTTTATCTCATAGAAGACAATTTTATTAGGCCTACTATTTTTTCTTTTAAGCTTTTAATAGTGGTAATCGTTTTAGCCTTGCTAGTTTCGATCCTTTCACTCGTAATGTGGAATACTGGTAATTCAAGAGTTGGCCATAACCGAGCCTCAATCTTTGTTAACTTGTTCCCAGTTTACAGCTCAATATTGGCAATAATTTTTCTGGGGGAGCAACTATTCTTATTTCATATTGTAGGAGCAGTATTCGTTTGTGCCGGTATTTTCTTAGTAGTTAAAGAGTGACTTATTTATTTTTCAAAGTTTACGCTTCTAATCTACAATTTGTACATGACTAACCCTTAAATTCATAATCCTTAAATTGTTCCCTCAATACTGACTTTTTTACTTTCCCAGTAGCTGTATGTGGCAATTCAAGCACAAATTCAGTAGCTTCAGGAAAACACCATTTGGCTACTTTCCCCTCATATGTTGATATTATATCATCGTGGGTTAACTCTATTCCCTCTTTCTTGACACAAATTAAAAGTGGGCGCTCTCCCCATTTTTTATCATAAATTCCTATAACAGCAGCCTCTAATACTCCGCTGTGCCCAACTGCAATATTTTCTAATTCAATCGAGCTTATCCATTCCCCTCCAGATTTAATAACGTCTTTGGATCTATCAACTACTTCCATAAATCCATGGGGATCGATTGTGGCTACGTCTCCAGTACGAAACCAGCCATCTTTAGTAAATGAGTCGGTTTCATCTTCAAAATAGCTAGAGGTTACCCATGGACCTTTGACGCACAATTCTCCAAAGACCTGGCCATCGTGTTCTAATTCATTCTCGTCGTCATCTATAATTTTCATATTAACACCAAAGAGAGGTCTTCCCTGTTTTGCCTTGAGCTTAAGCAGGTTACCGTTGCCTATTTCTTTTATTGAGTTTGTCATATGGCCAACAGTGCCAAGCGGGCTCATTTCCGTCATACCCCAAGCGTGTATGCAGGATACATTGAATTCTTTTTCAAAGGTTTCTATCATAGAAGGGGGAACCGCTGACCCTCCAACAATTGTCCTCTCTAAATCAGGGAGTTTTTGTGCAGTTTCAGATAGATGCTGAAGTAGCATTAACCAAACTGTAGGCACACCTGCTGAAAAAGTCACCTTTTCAGAAATCAATAGATCTGATATTGATTTGCCGTCCATTTTATCACCAGGAAAAACAATTTTAGCTCCAGTCATGGCACAAGCATATGGAATACCCCATGCATTAACATGAAACATAGGTACGACTGGAAGCACGGCGTCTCTAGCGGAGATTCCCAAACCATCTGAAGCGCAGACTGCAAATGAATGGAGAACGACTGAACGATGGCTATAGAGAACCCCCTTAGGATTGCTGGTTGTGCCCGAGGTATAACATAATGAAGAGGCATCATTTTCATCGATTTCTGGCCACTCGCAAATTTTACTCTCATTTTCAATTAGATCTTCGTAGCAGAGACAATTTTCAAGCTCAACTTGCGACATATTTTCTTTATCAGTCATAATAACAAAAGTTTGAACTTTGCTAATATTGGCCACAATATTCTTTAATATTGGTACGATACTTAGATCGCAAAATAGGATTTTATCATTTGCATGGTTAATTATGTAGGTCAATTGATCTCCAAATAATCGCGGATTAATTGTGTGGCATATAGCGCCAATGCCAGAAATCCCGAAATAGAGCTCAAAATGTCGATATCCATTCCAAGCAAGAGTGCCAACCCTATCCCCCTTTTTTATACCTAGTCTAAAAAGTGCGTTCGCTAATTTATTCATACGAACGTAGGATTCGGCATAGGTATATCGGTGAATTGGTCCTTCTATGGACCTTGAAACAATCTCGGTTTTTGGATGAAATTTATTGGTGTGCTCAATAAGAGAGTTGATGGTTAGCCCATTGTCCATCATGAGACCGCGCATATTCTCCTCCGTTTTTCAAATTACACACTTAGAGTGTTTATTATTATTAAGTAATGTATTCTGTTAATAGTCTTACTGCCAATAATTTTTTCCAAAAGTAGACTAACTCGTTATATTCTTGTATGAGGAAAATTTTTTCTTGAAACTGATATTTAGGAACGGTACCGAAAAAAGACGGGATATTTAGGTTATGGTAAAAATAAAAATTAAAAAGATTTTAAGCCTATTTTTAGTAAATTTTCTTCTGATTTTTTTGGTGGTCCTAGTAGCAGAATTAATATTTGGCAATTGGATTTTTGGACCTAAATATTCTGTTTTAAATATTCCCAGAAATGAAAATAGGCGCTTTGACGTTAGTAAAATGATGGGCCCCACAACTATTTCATATACTCGAGATAAACATGGGTTAAGGGGAGACTATAGTGGGGATCCTAAATCTATAGATGTTCTTGTTATTGGTGGAAGCACCACAGACGAACAGTTTATTGATGACTCAGCAACTTGGGTGCGACAATTGGAGAAGCAATTTCATGATAATGGAAATAATTTGACTGTTGTTAACGCAGGCGTCGATGGTCAATCCACTAGGGGCCACGTACTTGCCTTTGAGCTTTGGTTCCCAAATGTACCAAACTTGAGACCAAAGTATGTGATAGCATATATAGGAATTAATGATACCACCCTGGGTCCGGAGAGAGATCTTTACGACTCAATGAAGTCTGACGAATTTATGCGACGCGCACGGTATTTCATTATGAACCATAGTGCTTTATATAATCAATTTAGGCGGATAAGAGGGATGTTGCTAGCTCAACGGGCCCAGGTTATACACGGATCTAAAGACATGGCTAGTGGGAAATGGGTGCCAGTAAATGAGACGATTGATATAGAAGTTTTAAGGAAATCGGTAAGTTTAGAACTTAAGGCCTATAAGAGCAGGCTCTTAAGATTAATAAATTCAATTAAAGCCTATGGGGCCACCCCAATTTTTGTAACTCAAACTCGAGGAGATTTTCGTCGACATAGTGACGGTTTGTTATCATGGATTCCAGACAACCAAGAACATCCTACTAACATAACTAGTTTTAACTTCCAAAAGCTGCAACTCTTTAACCAAGTAACATTGTCGGTTTGTCGAAATATACAAATACCCTGTATTGATTTAGGGAAAGAAATAAAATTCACAGATGGTGACTTTTATGACTCTATTCATACTACACCATCCGGCTCTTATAAAATTGCAACTTTTCTATATGATAAATTAAGAATCATTGTGAACAAAAATCATAGTCTAGATTTGATAAAGGAATAAAGTTACAGTTGGCTGGTTAATCAAGGTTCTCGATTATCTACTCTCTTACTAAATGCTCTTACTTCAATAGTTTCCCAGTAGTCAGCTTTAGCTAAAGGATCTTCTTTCTGAAAATCTTCAATCGCCTTCCGGTTTTCTGCTTCTACAATATATAAACTTCCTATTACTTTCTCACCATCATCTCCAGTCAGGGGGCCGGAAATTACATTTTTTATTGGGCTTTGCTCTAAATATTCAACATGGTCTGCCATAACTTTAGGGTCTCGGCTAATTCCTGATTTATCTATACAAAAAATTACAAAATGCATTTTAGTCTCCTAGTCGGCAAAATATTAAGGGTTTATTGTCGACGCCTCAACTGTCCGTTTAGCAACCCGCTCAATAAGTGAAAAAGTTTCCTCAATATAATTTTTATCAATATCCCGGGTAATAAACACAATTCTAGTTCGTCTATCATCACTTGGCCAATTATCCATAAATTCAAGAGAGTGAAAGATTTG
>PTLG01000188.1 GCA_002937995.1 Alphaproteobacteria bacterium MarineAlpha3_Bin7
GAAGTCGAAAAAATTTTAGATAAGACAGGACTGGAAAAAAGCACCCCACAAAGTGTAACGAACCGAGACGTTTATATCAGGGAACTAGAAAAGACTCGTGAAAGAGGATTTGCGGCAACCAGTGGTGATTTGATGCTGGGTCTGTCGGCGGTTTCTTCCCCCATTTTTGATAAACAAAAGGAACTGGCGTCTGCTCTAGTTGTAAAGGGTTCTCAAGCCCGGATGCCCAACTCAATAATTTCAAAAATGTCTGAAAGCGTGTTAACGATAGCTAGTGCTATCAGTGCTGAGTTGGCCGTGGATAAACGGATCCATTGATCCACCGATAAATATCGTGATTCAATAATAAAGTAAGGGTATAGATATTGTTTTAAGTAAATAAACTAGGTCTTTAGTTTTCTATGAGCCAAAACAATTTATTAATTCTCATGACAGACCAGCATAGCAGAAAATACCTGAACTGTTATGGAAACCCAATTGTAAAAACACCTTCTCTGGATACACTAGCAACAGATGGGTCCATTTTTACCTCTGCTTCTACTAACTCCCCAATATGTGTACCTTCTAGAGCTAGCTTGGCTACTGGCCGCTATGTTCACGAGACAGGTTGTTGGGATAACGCCACCGCTTATGATGGTAAAATACCTAGCTGGGGTCATATTTTGCAAGCTGCTAACATTGATGTGACTTCTATTGGCAAGCTTCACTACAGGTTTGAGAGTGACCCAACTGGATTTGACGAACAGATAGTACCCATGCACATTGCCGATGGGGTTGGTGATTTAATGGGCTCAATTCGTCCTGACTTACCAGAGAGAACCCAAAGCAAAAAATATTCGGAACAAGTGGGCCCAGGGGAGACAGTTTACACCAAATATGATAGGAAAATTGCTGAAAGAGCATGCGATTGGATTTCTGAAAAAAATACCAGCGATCAATGGGTACTATTTGTATCTTTTATTGCTCCTCATTTCCCCTTAATTGTTCCTCAGGAATTCTTTGATTTATATCCTATAGATAATATAGGGCCAATTAAAACCAGCGCCCCTCTAATGAAAAAACATCCATGGTGGAGAGCATTTAATGAATGCTATACCTTCGATCGGTATTTTAAAGATGAAAATCATAGGAAAATCGCAATTGCATCTTATATGGGGCTGTGTACTTTTGTCGATGGTCTAATGGGAAGTATTATCGGCTCTCTAAAAGACAATAATATATTTGATAATACCAATGTTATTTATCTGAGCGATCATGGTGAGAATCTTGGTGCACGTGGTCTTTGGGGTAAATCTGTAATGTATGAGGAGTCAGTCGGGGTTCCTATCATAATGACAGGCCCAGACATTCCTAGTGGTATAAAAAACGAGACACCAGTAAGTCTGGTCGATTTGTTTCCCACAATCTTGGACCTTTCTGGATTAGGAAAAGATAAACTCAATAAGAATCTTAGAGGTCGATCATTGCTAGAAATTTTGGATGAGCCCTTTAATCCAAAAAGAGTTGTCCTATCAGAGTATCACGGAGCAGCGGCTAAGTCAGGTTCATTCATGCTACGAGATGGTCAATTCAAATATATTCACTATGTTGGTTTTGAGCCAGAGCTCTATGATTTAAAAAATGATCCAGATGAATTAGATGATATTTCTAAATTAGACAGTTCCAAAAATATAATCGAAAAATTTGAGGGGCTGCTGAGAGACATGTTGAATCCAGAAAAAGTAAATGAAAAAGCATTGGAGGATCAGGCTGAACTAATTGACTCTCATGGTGGTGTAGATGCAGTGCTAAAAAGGGGCGGACTTCATGGGACACCTGTTACCGCGTGATTTACCAGTAAAGATTATTCGTCATAACATTTTAAAGATCACTTCGCGCAGAATTAGTTTAACAATTATTATTTTAATTATATCAGTGGGGTCCCTTCAAGCATCAGATAAGCTTTTACACGACCCAATAATTAAGCACGCTAAGCTTGCAACTGGTGGCAACCTCGAAGAGTTTCAATATTGCTTAAAGAGATGTGCGGGGCTTTTGCTGTCTATTGGAACAGCTCAGTATAAACTCTCCAAAGAAGGAAAAATTACATCCCAAAAGACGATTGATTTAGGTGAAAATTTGTTGCGACAACTAGCTAAATTTCAAATAAGGGTAATTCTAAAGAAAGAATTGAACCAAGTTACTTTTAGTCAAATTTATAGAAGCAATCTATTGGAAGTAACAAAGTTTAATAGGCTATATTATAAAATGTTTTTGAGGAACGTTGCTAAAGGCAAGCACTTTATCGAGGAAGATACGTTCTTGATGGAAGAGGCCACTATTTGTGCTGGTATGCATAATCAACTGTTGCCCCAATAGTATTTTTATGACTTGCTGCCGTTAGAGGTGCTCATGCGTAAAACACTTTACAAAAAAAACTGAGTGTATTTACGCATAAATTGCTGTAAGAAATTAGTCCTGAAGTGCTAGTTTTGGAGGGTGCATAAGTGTCACTTTTTAGGGGTCAGAGAATCAAAGCGCTTAGCTTTAGTCTTTGTGTTTTTTTTCTCGTCTCGACCAGTTCCTCTGGAGAGGAAATTTCTAATCAAGTTCCTGTTGGACATGGATTCTGGGGACCTCAGGGGGGAGGTCAAAACGCGTCTAGTAAGGTAATTAGTTTAACACCAGAAAAGAGAAAGAACTCAAAAACTGGACATATTAAAGAAAAATCGAGAGTAGAATCACGCTTTCCGCATGAAAATAATAAACTAATTATGGTGGTGGAGCCATCCACTAGAGATTTAAGAACAAAGAAAAATGAAACAAAAGATGATATCTGGACTTTGGGCAAACTATTAAAAGGTTTGCTAGCAAATCATGGTTTGATTAAGGCAGCAGAGGCCACATATGAAGCTGCTGGTGAGCGAACAAGGGAGGCATATGGCGCTTGGTTCCCAAATTTGGTGGTAGGTAGCCACGTAGCTTATGAGGATCACCATAAGGCTGAGACTGCGGGTGATGTAGATTTGTATTCTAGAGGGTTAGATTTTACAGCCACCCAACTATTATGGGATTTTGGGGGAGGAAACGCTGGAATAGAAATTGCAAAGTTAGGTGAAAATATTGCTAGCAATACAATAGAAATTACGCGTCAAGATTTGTTGTTACGGGCAATAACTGCATACCTAAATTTGAAAAAGGCTGGTGATACTTATGGTTATGCTGTTAGTTCTGAACAAAATATAAAAAAACAGACCGAGCTTGAAAATGCACTTGTTAAAAGAGGTGCGGGGCTCTCTTCAGATGTAATGCAAGCTAAACAGCAACTTGCCGCTGCTTCTGCACTCCGTGTTCAGACACGGGGGGCTTTCAAGGTCGCTAGAAACGCCTATAGAGCTGTTTTTAGGGTTGACCCCCCACCTGTTTCTAAAATGAAGTCGGTTAGTATTCCTGTAAAGCTAATACCTTCCAATTTAAAGGAAGCGCTTGAAATTGCTGTTAGGGAAAACCCAAAACTTGCTGTAGCTAATACCTCTGCAGATCTTGCAAGTAAGGCAGTTGATGTAACAAGAAGTACGCTTTTTCCGAGATTTGAGATAGTTGGTACGGCTAAACATAAGGATAATCAAGGGGGCACACCTGGAATAGCAGAAGAGTACTCTGGTAAGTTACAAATGTCCTGGCCCATAAACTTAGGGGGTACTGGCGTGAATTCGCTCAGTGCAGCTAAGAAAGATGCGATATCAACAAACTTACAAATAGTAGAACAAAGATATTTAATAGAGGAACAAGTTAGAAATGCTTGGGATAGCCTATATACTGCTAGGACAACTTCTGCATTTCTAAGAAATCAGGCAAATATTGCAGCTGAATTTTTAGAAGTCGCCCGTAAAGAACGGAAAGGTGGTGACCGTTCTTTGCTTGAAGTCTTGGCTGGTGAAACGGCGCTTATAGCTGCTAATAGCGCAGCGAGAGCGGCAGATGCAGATATAAGAATTTTTGCCTTCACTTTGTTAAATGCAATAGGAAGATTAAATCTAGAGGTTATTGGTGAATAGCTTAAACGCTTAGCTGTTTCCAAATACCTTACATTATTCTTTTTTGAAAAGATTTGGAGCTAGCAAGCTAAATGGATGGTCACACTTTTACAGGAAACTTCGACCAAATAATAGGAACTGAAGGGCTTAACTTTGTCACTATTGGAGATTTAAAATGGCTCCAAGGCGCTGACTTTATCCGGGGTGGACCCGATCTTATTTTAAGTGGAAAGGATGGAGTCAAGATATTACTTCAGGACTACTTTTTGCAGCCTGAGGGTTTAGACTTGGTTGCTAGCAATGGTGGCATCTTTGATGCTGTGCTTGTCTCTAGATTGGCTGGGCCAATAGCTCCGGGGCAGGTCGTGCAAGCGGGTCAGGCGTCTGCACCCCAATCTATTGGTCAGGTAGATACGATTCAGGGAGGAGTAGAGGTAACACGGACGACGGGCACAAAAG
>PTLG01000189.1 GCA_002937995.1 Alphaproteobacteria bacterium MarineAlpha3_Bin7
TACCCATTGGCCTGATTCTTTAAGTTGTTTTGGTGGCAACTGACCCACCGCCAGTGTGGGTGTTATAATTGTGGTAAATAAAATAAGTTTGAATAGGTTTTTAGTCATCTTGAAGTGTTAACTCCTTTAATTCATTTAATTCAGCTAGAGGCGTTTTTACCTCAAAAGACTTCATTTGTTTTTCATTGAGCCCGAAAGCCGAACTGGTTTTTCGAGATGTTGTTGGCCTGTTTGGAAATTTTCCCAAAGCGAGCATTCTATCATACATTATAATAGCGCCCGCCAACCCTAGATTTATGCAAAATTTGGTAGGTATTTTTACTGTATGGGAACATTTCTCAAGAATGGCACTTGATAGGTTACCTCTTTCGGGACCGAGTATATAAGCCGCCTGTAGGGGGTGGTGAAAGCTTGGAAGCTCGACTGCATCATCAATTAACTCAACGCCAACAAGTTTACAAAGTTTCGGCAACACAAGGCTAGAGGCATCAGGAAATTTATAAAACGGTATGTGTTCTGTTGACACAGATGTGTCAGACTGCTCCCCTTTTCTAGTATTGTAATTCGCATTTACAGTGAATATAAAACTGGCGCCAAAAGCGTGGCCAGAACGAAAAAGACTTCCAACATTCATAGATTTACTAACAGACTCTACACCTATACCAAAAAAACCCTTCAAATTTTACTCCCGTTATAACAGTTTAAGCCTCTTATTATCGCCCATAAATAACATAAGCAACAAGACAATATTGTGAGTGTTAATATTTAGTCAAGAACTGGTGCCATAAGATTGTATATATAGGGAGTTAATGAGGTGTTGGTTAGAAAACTCAGACTTTGGTCTGGCATATTGATTGCCATTTATGTGGTACCCCACGTGCTTAACCACGCATTGGGGCTTATTTCATTGAATTTAATGGAAAAGGTAAGGGAGGCTTTGGCTCTTATTTGGTTTGACCCGCCGGGTGCTTTAATAATCATCTTAGCATTTGCTGTTCACTTCTCTTTGTCTCTGGCAACTTTATATAACCGAAGTACGTTAAGAATGCCCGTTTGGGAGGCGACCCAAATAGGGCTAGGCTTGCTCATTTTTCCATTGCTGTTAGCTCACGTGATTGGTACTCAAGGCATGGCAAAAGTCATAGGATTTGTCCCAACTTATGAGCTTGTAATATCAGCCCTGTGGATAAATGATCCAATCCGTGGCGTTCAGCAAACATTTATGATGTTTGTAGTTTGGGGTCATATGTGTGTGGGGCTCCATTTTTTGCTGCGCCTAAAACCCTGGTATCGACGTTGGTTGCCGCTAATCTATGGGCTGGCATTATTGATACCTGTTCTATCTTTTCTGGGCTTTGCCAATGTTGGAGAGAAGTTGGCCATTAAGGCCCAGTCAGATCCAAAATATTTAAATAAACTTTTTGAACCAATAATTAAGGCTGATCCAGAGGTTTACGCATTTTTAAAAGGGTTAGAGCCAAACCTGTTCGCCTTCTTTGTTGTGGTGCTTGTAACGGTGTTATTAGGGCGTTGGTTAAGAAGGATCTATCTTAATAGGCACGGTGTTTACAGGCTATCCATTTCTGGCCGAAGGGTCTTAACAGCACCCATCGGACAAACAATATTAGAAACTCTGCGTATAGCTGGTGTGCCACATGCTTCAGTATGTGGTGGACGGGGACGATGTACCACTTGCCGTGTTCATGTGGGCGAGGCTTGGAGGGAATTACCTAATTTAGGTGATGTTGAAAAAAAAGCTTTAGCCAGAATAGGGGCTGAACCTGAGATAAGGCTTGCCTGTCAAACCTCGCCCAGAAAAGATCTTAAAATAGAACCGCTTTTGCCACCAAATGCCAGACCAGAGGATAGCAATCGAAGGGGGGGGATACAGGGTCGAGAACAGAAAGTTGTTATAATGTTTTTAGATATTAGAGGCTCTACAAAGCTTGGAGAGGACAGACTACCTTACGATGTTTTATTCATACTAAATCAGTTTTTTGCCGAAATGGCACAAGCATTGGAAGAAACTAAGGGTCATTATGCGCAGTTTAACGGGGACGGACTAATGGGGCTCTATGGCATCAATGGCCCCATTGAAGATGGTTGCAGAAATGCCATAAAAGGGGCGGCTCTTATGGCAAGAAAGCTTGATATACTTAATACCAATTTTGAAAAGGAGTTGCGGGAGCCCCTTCGCATGGGTGTTGGAGTTCATGTAGGAGATGTAATAGTAGGGGATATGGGTCCGCCAGACGCCCAGAACTTTTCGGCTATTGGTGACGAGGTAAACGTAGCTGCTAGGTTAGAATCCCTCTCGAAAGACTACGGGTGTTTTTTAGTGTTGTCTAAAACCGTGGCCGATTTATCTGGGGTGGATCTGTCAACTTACACTAGTCGCGAAACAAAAATTCGCGGTCGAGAGAGCACTATAGAAGTTTTCTCTCTGGATGACCCTCGTATACTCAACTTCTAGTGTGTTGGTTAAATTTTCAGGCTGGTTGAGTTACAGTCTCAGAAACAGGTTTGTCCTTTATGGGTAGATGTAACACCGCCGCAATAATGCCCAGTACTATAGCTACTTGCCATATAACCATGTAGGACTGGGTTAAATCAAAGAGCCATCCACCGATCCAAACAGAAACAAAAGAACCCACCTGATGGCTAGCAAAAACAATCCCCCCCAGGGTCGCCAGATATTTTATACCAAATATTTGACCGACAAGACCATTTGTTAGGGGTACCGTGCTTAGCCATAAAAAACCAATAAAAAAACAAAACACTAAAACACTAATTTCTGAGGCTGGGAAAGCTATAAAACCAGCCATAGTGACCGATCTCAAAAAATATATTGTACTAAGCAGATACTTTTTACTGTATTTGTCTCCAAGCCAACCAAAAAACACGGTCCCAATTAGATTGGTTGCCCCTATGACACTTATGGCTGTCCCTGGAAGCCATGCTGCTAACTGAAGTTCTGTTGTCAAATATGTTGGTAGGTGTGCCATAATAAACATAACATGGAACCCACATACAAAAAACCCAGCTGTTAAGAAAAGATAGCCAGAATGTTTTCGGGCCTTATTTAGTGCTGCCGAGAGTGTGTCTGCGGCTTCCTGTCTAACGGACCTGTTAGGGGCTTTTCCTCGAAGAATATATGCTAAAGGAACTATAATAATTAATACAACGGATAGCATGAAAATAGTATCTGCCCAGCCAAAAGTATTTATGGAAATCTGGTTGATCGGGGCGATAATGATCTGGCCGCCAGTTCCCATTGCGCTAGTAAGCCCGAAGAAAAAAGATCGCCGATTTTCTGGTACATTTCTAGCAACCACTGCTAGTAAGACAGCCCATGTTGTTCCGGAACCAGCAATTCCAATTATCACACCCACACCAAGATGAAGTTCCCAAATACTGGTAGCGTTTGCCAGAACCAAAAGACCAATCACCTGAGCAATAGCTGATAAAGCAATTATTCGACCAGATCCAAACTTATCAGCTAACGCACCGATGAATGGTTGGGAAAGTCCCCAGAGCAAATTTTGTATTGCTAGGGATAAGGAGAATGCTGCCAACCCAATACCAAAGGTTTGAGCTATTGGAGTTTGGAACAAACCAAAGCTTTGCCTTACACCCATAGACAGCAGAATAACAATACTAGCGCAGGCAATTATAAGGTAAGATTTATTGTTCATAAGGCTTCATGAGGGATCTTGACCATAGACTTAACTAGCAAAACAATGCGAGGGGTACAACTTATAAAATTATTTAAAACACTTTATCCCCGTTGACTGTTTGTGTAGCATCTCTCTAAGCTGTTTGGGTAGAGGTCCCAACATCAAATGGAGGCAAGAATGAATAAAGTGTTTTCAGATGCTTCGAGCGCCCTCGAGGGCCTGTTAAAAGATGGCATGATGATTATGGCAGGTGGGTTTGGTTTGTGTGGAATACCAGAGCACCTTATCCATGCCCTAAGAGATTCTGCTATTAAAGATTTGACAGTTGTTTCAAATAACGCCGGCGTTGATGATGCGGGTTTGGGTTTGCTTTTGGAAACAAGGCAAATAAAAAAAATGATTTCATCTTATGTTGGCGAAAATAAAACCTTTGAGAAACAATACTTGGACGGTGACTTGGATTTGGAATTTAATCCTCAAGGCACCCTGGCCGAGAGAATTCGAGCTGGTGGAGCTGGGATACCAGCATTTTTTACAAAGACTGGCTTTGGAACACAAATAGCAGACGGAAAAGAAACTCGTCAATTTGACGGTGAAAACTTCGTCATGGAAACGGGTTTGGTTGCTGATTTAGCCATAGTGAAAGCAGATGCTGGAGATACCGAGGGCAACCTTATCTTCCGTAAGACTGCGCGCAATTTTAATTCTATAATGGCTACGG
>PTLG01000019.1 GCA_002937995.1 Alphaproteobacteria bacterium MarineAlpha3_Bin7
TCAGTAGTCTTTTGCAGCGCAAAAAGATTAGTGTTTATTTCAGGCGACAAACCTATACGTTCTGAGACCATTTCGGCTTCTCCGTTGGTCAAAGTGTAAACAGAGCTATGCGATTTCTTCGCCAAGCTGCTCTGCCGGGAGTAAAGCAAATTTCTATAGTTTTCCCCCGTAATAACTACGGGCTACCACAACTCTTGAGCAAAAATCAAGAAAAAAATATCTATTTATAGTTAAATTGTGGCTAGAAATATAATAATTGTTAGGTTTTGAATCTACCAAAGTTTTATATTATACGGCAAAACTGCCGGAATTATAATCTTCTACTGCCTTCAATAATTCTTCCTGCGTGTTCATTACAAATGGCCCCATCCGAGCCACTGGCTCTTTTATTGGTGTTCCTTCACAAAACAGAAAACTTGCCCCATCCTTTCCCGATTTGACGCTAAGATTAGAAGGTTTGTCAAAAAGCATAATATTTGGAGAGAAAATTTCGACCGTTTTATTATCAACTTTTTCAGCGATCAACGATCCAGTGTAAACACAGATAAAGAAATTATTTTCCTGCTCTGGCTGTATCTGCCACATAGAGTCTTTTTCCATATTTATATCAAGGATTTTTACCTGGGTATGGGTCTTAGCCGCTCCCAAAATACCGCAGTGATTACCCGCAATTATTCTCTCTACTCCATTTTCTAGAGTGTTTTCTGGTATTCCACTCGAAACAATATCCTGATACCTTGGTTCAACCATTTTTTTTGTAGAAGGTAAATTTACCCATAGTTGAAACCCACTCAGCTTGCCATTTACCATTTCTGGGATTTCTGAGTGAATTATGCCCTTGCCAGCAGTCATCCATTGAACGTCTCCCGCAGATAACACACCCTCGTTCCCAACGGAATCACTGTGTCTCATCAAACCGTCATGGATAAAAGTAACGGTTTCAAAACCTCTATGAGGGTGGTCAGGAAATCCCGCTATATAGGAATCTGGATCATCTGAGTCAATCCGGTCTAACATCAAAAAAGGGTCAATTTGATCAAGTTCAGGGGTACCTAGTAATCTCGTTAGCTTAACTCCAGCCCCATCGGTTGCCGGAATTCCAGGATAGTTTTGAGCTAAAAGGCTGTGTTCTCGAATTTTATTCAATTTGCTTATTTTCCTTGGTATGTTTTATTCCAGAGAGAGATTCAAGATACTCTAGATAAGCAAAATAATCTAAATCTCCTCTTCCAGTCCCTATCATACCGTTCCATTGTTGGCGTACGGCAGAAGTTAGAGGCATGGGTAGATTATTGTCTTTCGCTGTATCTAATATTAGGTCAAAATCTTTAGCCATCTGTCTCGCTGTAAAAGTGGGTTTAAAATCTCTTTTTTTCAAGATTTCCTTCTTAAAGTTTACAAGTGGGGACCCTATGGCACTGCTTGATATGATATCTAACATAGTATCCCAATCCAAGTTTCCAGCTTCTCCGAAAGCCAATGCTTCCCCCATCATTGACGATGTAATACCTACCATCGAATTAATGCAAAGTTTTAGAAATCGTGCTTGTTCTCCATCTCCAACGTAAAAAAGTTTATTCCCTAAAATTTCAAATAACGGATATATATTCTGGTAAACATCCTGTTTGCCGGAAGCTAGGATAACTAAACTTGCCTCCTCTGCCTGTTTTACAGAGCCGTTTACTGGCGCTCTCAAATATTTAATACTCTTTTTATCAGCATAATCTGACACTTTTTTAGAAGTAGCAGGAGATATAGTACTCATGTCGACAAATACAGAGTTAGATGGAGCATTTTCTATTACTCCGTCTTGCCCCAGAGCGATATCAAGAATAGTACTGTCATCAGAAATCATAGAAAATATAGTATCTGAATTTTTAGCGAGGTCTTTTGGCGTGTCGTGAACTTTTGCACCTTTTTGCACAAGTGAGGCAGCTTTATCTTTAGAGCGATTATAGACGGAAATTTGATGTCCAGCCTCTTGCAGGTTGGCTGCCATTGGCTTACCCATTTTACCTAGTCCTATCCAGCCTATTTGAAATTGTTTAATTTTAGACATTTTAATATTCCTAAAAATTTATAACTTTAAGCCGCAACTCTCGAAAGCAATTCTAGTATTATTTTTTTCGTCTTCTGTTAAATCCAACATTGGGCGACGCACCTTTCCTCCAACTTGTCCCAACAATTCTTGCCAATACTTGCCATGTGCAGGGGGTTTTTCAGCTGGTTTGGTTTTGTTAATTGCCTCTCTAACTGGGTTTAGGCTATCTCTTACCTCTCTAGCTTGTTTGAAATTTCCAGAAAAAGCTAAATCTGTATATTCTCTCATCCTTTTGTCATTACTTGTTTGGTACAAATAGGGTGGGGAAGAGCAGAGGTAAAGGCGCCAATTAAGTTCTTCTATGTTATCAAGCCATTCATCCTCGGAGGCAGTGCTGACAATTAAATTGTCGCCAGCCAGTTGGGTTAATTCCTTATACATCTCTCTTGGTACACTGTATTTTATTGCGACTATGTTAGGTAATTTTGCAATTTCATTACATATTTGGGGGCTCATTAGATACCCGCTATCTGGATGGCTCCACATAGCTATCCCTATATCTACTTGCTCAGATATATGTGAGTAAAACTGCATAAGCGTTTTATCTTGCTTTTTTGTAAAATGTAATATTGGCGCATGAACAACGATATAGTCTGCTCCTATATCTTGAGCAAATTTTGCTAACTCCAAGGTAGTAGCCATATTTTGATCAGAGCATGAAAGAATAGTTCCCGCCTTTTTTGCTCCCTTACTGGTCTCGTCTACGGCAATTTCCATACATTTTTTTCGTTCCTCTATGGTCATTGAAAAACATTCGCCCTGTTTGCCAGCTATAAAAAGGCCGTCAATTTCGAGGTTATCCAGCCAGTGCCGTATATTTTTTCTAAAGCCAATTTCATCTATTTCTAGGCTTTCAGTAAATGGATTGAGAGCCGCAGCCCAGATCCCTCTCATGTTTTCTCTAGAAAAATCTTTTGCCTCTGATTTTTTATATTCCATACTTCAACTCCTAATAGACAAACTAACTTTAAAAAACTTGGTTTTCCTGGCGGGATTGGCTAGATATTAGTTTCGCGAGTCATAATAGCTCAACAAAAATATGAGAACAATCTTCAACACAAACCAATGAAAGCATTTAGGAATGGATGACATTATCAAAGACTGTATAGCGCCAGATCGAAACCCCCGCAAACCTGATATAGAATTGCCTAAGGGCTCTGTTGACACTCATGTTCACATTTTTGATCAAAAATATAAGCTTTCACCGGGGCGCGGTTACAATCCACCTGACTCAACACTCGCTGACTTAGATCATCTTCACGAAGTGCTGGGTATTGATAGAGTTGTTTTCACTCAGCCATCTGTATATGGCACTGATAACTCAGCAATTCTTGATGGTATGATGTCCAGAAATGATAAGGTTGCTAATACTGCTAGAGCTGTGGTTGCCGTTGATGGCGATGTCAAAGAAAGTGAGCTAGAAAAATTTGAATCTCTTGGGGTCAGAGGAATTAGACTGAATACTGATAACAAGGGGGGGATGCCAGTCGACATGAGAGATATTGGCGAACTTGCTGAAAAGATTAAAGACTTTGGTTGGCACTTTGAGTTCTTGTTTCCGGGTAAAGATATTTTAGAACTGATGCCTACCTTCAAATCACTCTCAATTCCCATGTCGATTGGCCATTTTGCCTACCAGCCAGCAACAAGTGGTATTGATGCATTAGGTTTTCAGGCATTATTAGAGTTAGTCAAGGACGGAAATACTTGGATAAAAATATCAGGTGCTAATAGGGTAAGCGAGACTGATCTGCCGCCTTATGATGATGTCAAACCAATGGCTCAAAAATTGATTGATGCTGCGCCAGAAAGAATAATGTGGGGCACTGACTGGCCACATCCAAATAAGTACGAGGTGAACCCAAATGATGGGGATCTTGTAAATGCATTTGGTGAGTGGGTTAATGATGAAGCCATGAGAAAAAAAATAATGACAGATAACCCAGGTGAGTTTTATCGGTTTTAGGCTTGCAGAACCTAAATGCCATCATATAACCAGGCTACTCCCTCATAATTCGTTGGAGAGCGTCCTGAAAGCATAAGGGAACGAAGTTCGCCAACGACTCCAGAGGCGTGATAAATATCACCGTAAATTCTTGCTGCAGTTTGAACACGACCTGTTCTTAAATATCTTGCATTTTCATAAGCCTTAAAGGTTGTTCCAGTATCTCCATTATGCTCTTTCAGAAGATTAGATAGAACTACTGAATCTTCTATTGCCATGCCGGCACCAGCTGCCAGGTATTGGAGCATAGGATGTGCCGCATCACCAAGTAATGTAACTTTTCCTTTAGACCAGTATTTTACAGGTTCTCGGTCGCACAGCACCCACATTTTCCAGTCTTCAATTTTATCGAGAAGCATGTGGACCTCGGGTCTCTCATTTTGGAACCTTTTATTTAATTCTTCCGGGTCTCCAAAGGCATCCCATCCCTCTTCATATTTGTCAGAATGAAAAACTGCAACAATATTAAAAAGTTCTCCCCTTCTCAGTTTATAGTGAACTAGATGGGTTTTTGGCCCGGCCCATAACACGACGTCATCGCTACAGACTTCTTTTGGGACTTCTTCAACAGGAAGAACTGCTCTATAGGCAACATGACCAGATACCCTAGGCTTCCCATCTCCTACAATTTTTGGACGTATCTCTGACCATAATCCATCCGCCCCAATAAGAGCCATACCGTCATAGCTAGTTCCATCGTCAGCAATTGCTCTCACACCATCTTGATGTTCTTCGAAGTCAACTATTGAAACAGAAGTTAACAAATCGATATTTTCTGAGTCCAAACAGGATTGATAAATTACCTTATGAAGATCTGCACGATGGATCACTCCATAAGGAGCTTTAAACCTCTCAAGAAATGGTTTTCCCAGGTCGACCCTTGTTATTTCCGTACCATTTATGGCATCCCTCATAATTAAATTGTCAGGATAAAAGGCGATTTCCTCTATTTTCTTATTTATACCAAGAATTTCGAACATCTTATGCACATTGGGGCCAAGTTGGATTCCCGCGCCTATTTCTCCAAAGTCCTTAGATTGTTCAAAAACCTGGCAGGAAAAACCGTTATTGGAGAGAGCAAGGGCACAAGCGCATCCTCCAATGCCACCGCCAGAAATTAGTATGGGTTTTGTTGTCATATTTGGTCAGTTGCTCGCTATTAGTTGTTAGATTAACTTATAGCTGTCCCACGAAAGGCTTGCAACAGAGTGTTAGGGTCCCTATCAACTTGTAACGTTTTACTGTAAATTTTGGACGCTATTAAGATGCCACTAGACCTCTTTGAACTCCTTATAGTTGTTATGGGCCTTGGGGTGGGAGCTTTTGTTAAGGGTGTAACAGGTACCGGACTACCGCTAGTAGCCGTTCCTGTCATATCTATCTTTTTAGGATTAGAACATGCCGTGGTCGCTGTCCAAATACCAAACATTGTTTCAAATATTTTATTAATTGGTGGGCATAAAAAACATCTAGTTTCAATATCTATGAGATGGAATATTGTGGTTCCCTCAGTTGTAAGCATAATAATTGGAGTATTATTTTTAAAAACGGCGGATAAAATTACTACTGATATTTTTCTGGCGGTTATTCTCGGTCTCTTTTTAATGTTTCTTGGCTTCAAACCAAATTTTCAATTAAAAGGGGTCACTAGTCGCATATTATCACCTGTTTTCAGTGTGGTTGGAGGATTTACCCATGGGGCTACTGGAGTGTCAGGTCCAATCTTTGGTGCCCTGTTATACTCCCTGAGGCTTAAAAAGGAAGAGTTCGTGCTCTATAATGGCGTAATCTATGGTATTTTCAATACGGTCCAATTATTAGCATTTATAGGGCTGGGTATGTTCTATTTAGATTATTTGATCCAAGGGATTTTAGCTTTAGTACCAGTAATAATAGCCCAATATTTTGGCATGAAAGCTTCAAAATTATTATCACTGCTAACTTTCAATAGAATTATATTAGGGCTGCTTTTTATAATTGAAGCTAAATTAGTATGGGGTATTGTAGAGAAATGGACTTAACTTTCAGACTTATCAATTGCCAAAAATTAAAGTCTGAACACTTTTTCAGCATTTTTACTCAGAACCCTTTTTTGTTCGTGCTGCGTCCGGGACTTAATAATTTCTTTTAATTTGTCCACGTCATGTGGCATAGGTTGGTCTGTCCCAAACATAATGCGTTCGCTATTTGATATATCAAATATTAAATCCAATGCACCCTTGTCATAAACGATACTATCGTAATAAATATTTTCCAAATACTCACTTGGTTTATTTTCTATTGATATGTCTGCTAGAGTTTCTGCCTCTGCAAAGACATCAAGTCTCCCGGCAATGAAAGGCAAATAACCTCCGCCATGAGAGACAATAATTTTTAGGTTTTGATAACGATCAAAAAAACCATCCACTATCATACGAGCGAGTGCAAAGGTGGTATCATACATAAAGCCAACCCCTGGCATCAAAATTCGCTCTTTTCCAAAATTAGCTTCACTGGCTCCGTAAGGTGTTGTGGGATGTACCAATATGGGTACTGATAAGTCATTAAGTGCATTCCAGATAGGTTCAAATATTGGATCTATTAAATCCTTACTTCCTAAATGGGCAGCCACAAAGATACCAACAGCCCCTTCAGAAATGCTTACGTTTATTTCCTTTAGTGCCTTGTCAGGGTATTCCCAAGGAAGAGAGGCGAACCATCTAATTCTATCGGGATAGCGTTTTTCACCCTCTGCCATTTCTTGGTTCGCTAAACGGGCAGTTTTTGAACTTATATCTTCACCTCCCCATTGAACATTAGGGGATGTAAGAGAAACAATTGCTAGATCAATACCAGCATAATCCATCATTCTAATACGTTTTTCATAGTCGAATGCTTCTTCCTCAAAGGCACAGGCTGCCGCCCCCTTTTCCATTAAATAGGTTCGTCCATCCCCCAGTTTTTCTGATCCATAGTCTGGCGTACCATGACTTTTTAACATCCGAAGCCAATCATGCCCAAACATATGAGAATGGATATCTATTACGGTCATCTGAATTTTGAACCTGCACAAGATTTAAATAATTGCCGCAACCCACCTTCTGGTCCCTCTTGGGAGTGACAGATCCAGCTAAAGTTCCTCAAAACCTATTCACTAAAGAACATGGAGATGAGGGTCATCTACAAATGATTCCGGGAAGTCAGGTCCCCATTGATTGTTTAGTCCCACAGGGGGTTCCCATCTCTCAGCTTCATGGGAGTTGTTTACTAAATCACTATCTGTCCAATGCTCATGAATCCTACCCCATGGATCTCGCCAGTAATCAAAAATTTGGCTGCCAAGCATATGTCTTCCTACTCCCCAAGCATGCTTATATCCTTTTGACTTAAGCCAGTAGTGACCCGCTTGAATATCGTCAAAGTCGGCCGCTTCGAAAGATAGGTGATTAAATTCAGCCTTGTCTGATTGAATCCCCAAGACTACATGATGATCAACGAATTCGTCTCCAGCATCAATATGGTTAAAGGTCATCATATCTTTTTCCTGGTTTTCCATATCAATTATGCTATCAGTCCTAACAAGGCCTAACATTGTTTGATACCACTCGTTAAATTTTGCCAAATTAGGTGTCTTTACTACTACATGGGCGCTCCGTTTTATGTGAGACGGATGTCCAGGATTCATAGAGAGCCTCTGGATTTCTGTTCTGTTAACTTTATTGTTACCAAAATTATAAAGTGTTTCTCTAACATCGATGTCCTCAGTAATTTCCATTCCATATATAATCTCAATTTGACGCCCATCAGGGTCTGGAAGTGTGACTCTCCTTCCACCGCCAGGTTCATCAATTTCATGAACTTCGCTAGCACCATGGGCCTTTGAAATAGCTCTTAAATCGTCTTCACTCTTTGCCCACCATGCCATACCAATATGCCTAGGCTCGCCAAGCTCAGTCACGTGCAAGTGATGATGGTCCCCATCGCTACCTCGCATATAAAGGGCATTCTTTGTCCTATCAACTTTTATCATTCCAAAATCTACGAGAAATTCTTCCATTCTATCCAGGTCAGGTGCAGCTAAACGTCCATAAGCAAGATCTGTTACTTTGATCATTTTTTCCTCCATACATAAAATGTACAAAACACGTGGGTACAATAATTACCTGATAGTATTATAAAATTTAATATACGAAATCAAATTTTTGTTACAAAATAGGTAATAGTTGATAATAAAGTTGTTTAATTTGTTCAAGTTTACTATGGATTTAACATATTTCAAAAACCAGCTAGAGATAATGAGGGTTCAAAATCTGGATCTTCAAAAAAACTCCGTGGAATCTCGAAAGCCAGTAAATCTTGATCAGAGTCAGCAGGGCAGATTATCTAGGATGGATGCAATACAGTTACAGGAGATGGCACTGGAGAGTCAGCGAAGAAGGGAAGAGCAGTTACTAAAAATTGACTTCGCTATGAGGAGGATTGAAACTGGCGAATATTTTGAGTGCATCCAATGTGGAGAACAAATTGCTGAGAAACGCCTAGAGGTTGATCCAACATGTTCTAGATGTATTGAATGTGCAAATAACTAGTATTTATTGGGGGTAGGGGATTCTTTTTCCTAGATTCCTCCGGTTATATCTACAACAATTCCAGATGAATAGCTGGCTTTCTTTGACACTAGAAAGGTGACTAGGTTCGCAACTTCTCGGGGAGTTGTTGGTCGGTCAAAAGGTAGAGGTGGCAAAACTTCCCTCCAACGACTTTTATCGCCAAATTTGTTTTCAGCAGTTTTTTCATAATGTCCTACCATTCGGTCAGTATCTGTGATGGCTGGGTGTACACCTAGAATCCTTACACCGTGTTTAGTACTTTCTTTTCCCATCGCTATTGTAAAATTCTCTAATGCCACATTGGCAACGCTTCCAGCTATGTAATTATATGTGGGATTTCGCGCAGCAGCGCCAATAATATTTAAGATTACACCAGACCTGCGCTTCCTCATCGAGTTAAAAGCCATTCGCGATAAATTTATGTAACCAAAAAGCTTAAGTTCCCACGCTTCACGAAGGGTTTTATCATCTATGTCTTCGAGACCACCTCTGGGAATAGCACCTGCATTATTAATCAGTATATCTGCTTCACCTAGCTTATCGGAAAGTTTAGAAAGTTCACACTCAATACTGAGATCAACAGCTTGAGTTGAGATATTTATTTTACTGGCTTTCTCAATTGTCTTCTTTGCACTTTCTAGCTTTAGCCTATCCGTTGCGACTAAATGCAAGTCGCAGTTTTCATTGGCTAGACATTCAGCGACAGCAAACCCGATACCCCTGGAAGCTCCCGTTATCAAGGCTGTTTTGTTCTTTAACCCAAGATCCAAAGAAAATCTCCTTTAAAAAAATATAAATTATTATTTATTCGTGCTTGTAACTAGGGAGTTTTATATAAAAAATACCAAAATACAAATTTAACAGGTAATACGGAGTATATTAGTGAAGATTCTATTTTTTGACGATTTTAAATTAGGTGTGCTGAATGGTGATCAAATCGTTGATGTTTCCAGTTTGGTTGAAGACATACCAATGGTAGGCCCTCATGATTTGATAAACGGGTTGATTGCAAATTTTGATGCTTATCGGGATAAGTTGGAAGAAGCGGCAGCAAGTGGGGCGGGTGTCCCCTTAGATAGTGTAAGGTTAAGGGCTCCTTTGCCACGCCCAGTTAATATAGTTTGTATGGCAGTTAACTATATGGAGGACGGTACTTTACCTGAACCTGCCCCCATTAACGCATTTACAAAAGCTTCTAATAGTGTAATTGGGCCAGGAGATACTATGGTGTTGCAGGATATACCAGCTACAGTGTTTGAAGGTGAAGCGGAACTTGGTGTCGTTATTGGTAAGCGGTGTTATCAGGTGTCTCAGGAAGATGCCATGGATTATGTTTTTGGTTATATTAATTTTATTGATGGGTCTGCTCGTGGTTTACTACCTCCCGCAAACTTCTTTTTTCAGATGAAAGCGCGAGAGTCTTTTACCCCGATAGGGCCCTATCTAGTTACCAAGGATGAAATAGATGACCCACAAAAGGTGCCAGTAAAGTTATGGGTCAACGGGAACCTTCTCCAGAATTTTAATACTGATGATATGGCACACAGTATTAAAAGATGTATCGAATGGATTAGTCACGTCCATACCTTGGAGCCTGGAGATATAATTGCTACAGGGACAAATCATGGTGGCCTTAATCCTTTCCATGACGGGGATGTGGTTGAATTAGAATGTGAGGGTATGGGTAAACTCAGCATAAATATTCAAGATGATCTCAAAAGGACTTGGGAGAGGACTACTCGCTTAGAGCGCAAAAATAAGGGATTGGAGCCTCCTCACGCTCCCCAACTATCTGGTAAATATGCACCAGAAAAATAGTTGCTAAATTGCTGGGGGGCGAGCTGAAAATAACACTCGTCCCTTAGTTATCTCTTTGGGCTCTTTTTCGTTCATGGGGGTCAAGGTGGATTTTCCTAAGCCTAATTGATGAAGGTGTGATTTCAACCAGTTCGTCGTCGTTGATGTAAGCTAGGTATTTATCCAGATCCATTTTAACTGGAGGTGTTAAGTCTACGGCCTCATCTTTACCTGCAGCTCTAATATTAGTGAGTTGTTTGCCTTTAAGTGGGTTTACGGTTAGATCCTGGCCCTTGGTATTTTCCCCAATAATCATACCGTTATAAACTTTTTCATTCGGACCAATAAACAATGGCCCTCGATCTTCCAGATTCCAGAGCGCGTAGGCGACAGATTTACCATCTACGCCGGAAATCATAACACCCCTTTTTTTTATGGGAATAGAGCCCTTGTGCGAGCTGTAGCCCTGAAAACTTCTAGTCATTAATCCCGTACCTCGAGTATCTGTCATAAATTCACTATGGTATCCAATTAGAGATCTCGAGGGTATTAAGAATATAATACGTTGTTTGTCGCCTCCCGAGGGTTTAATTTGCTGCATGTCCCCCTTCCTTGAAGACAATTTTTCTACTACTATTCCTGTAAAATCCTGATCAACATCGATGGTAACTTCTTCTAAAGGTTCGAGTTTTTCTCCCGATTTTTCGTCGTTTTTAAAAAGTACTCGTGGCCTACTAACAGACAATTCAAACCCTTCTCGCCTCATAGTTTCGATCAAAATACCCAGTTGGAGTTCACCTCTACCTGCGACTTCAAAGGCATTTGGGTTTTCGGTTTGATTAATTGTAATTGATATATTTCCCTCAGCTTCTTGTTTGAGCCGATCCCATATTTCTCTAGAAGTTATTTTGGAGCCTTCTGTTCCACTGAGAGGAGAGTCATTTATAGAAAACGTCATAACTAAAGTAGGCGGGTCTATGGGGTTTGAGTCTAAAGGGTCATTACTATTTTCATTACAAATAGTATTTGAGACGGTGGCTAATTCAAATCCGGCGATGGCAATAATATCACCCGCAAAGGCCTCTTTAATAGCCGTTCGTTCTAAACCTCTAAAATTTAATAATTTTGTAATTCTAGTTTTCTCGACTAATTTTCCTGTTCTATCAATGGATTTCACTTTTTGGTTGGTCTGTATAGATCCAGAATTAATCCTACCAGTCAAAACTCTGCCTAGGTATGGATCTCTCTCTAGACTAGTTACTAACATTTTAAGTGGACCGTTAGGATCAGCCTCAGGAGATGGAATGTGGTCAACTATTTTTTCCAATAGTACTTCCATATCCTTTCCTTTTTTATCTGGATCGTTTGACGCCCAACCATTCTTGGCAGAGGAGTATAATACCGGAAAATCTAGTTGCTTATCATTTGCATCGAGGGCGATAAAAAGATCAAATATATCATTAAGAACTTCTGTTGCACGCTGGTCACTTCTGTCGACTTTATTAATCAACACGATTGGATTTAAATTTTGGTTTAGGGCTTTGGTAAGAACAAATTTTGTTTGAGGCATAGGGCCTTCAGCAGCATCTACAAGAAGCATTACGCCATCGACCATATTTAATATTCTCTCAACTTCACCACCAAAGTCAGCATGACCAGGAGTATCAACAATGTTTATGCGTAGGTTTTTCCAATCAATAGAAGTGCACTTTGAGAGTATGGTAATCCCCCTCTCTTTTTCGAGAGCATTAGAGTCCATAACTCTATCAATAACTTTTTCGTTATTATGAAATTGACCAGATTGACGAAGTAAGCAGTCAACTAAGGTTGTTTTTCCGTGATCAACATGGGCAATTATTGCAATATTGCGAGTATTCATTTTGTTGACCTTACTCTCATAGATTATATGTTAAATGGGGTGGTTTTTTCTAAATTCTGTGAACACTTATTAACCTAAATGAAAAATTTAACAACATGAATCAAAGTAAATTTAAAATTGTGAATATGGCTAATCCAAATGCCAGCATTAAGAAACGCGGCAAAGAAGCTATATTAAAATCTAACGTCCCTCTTAATAAATTTCCTAAAAGTTTGGGTGAGTGGTTGTTAGAGTGGGCAGAAAAAACACCAGATAATATTTTTATTGCAGATAAAAATTATTCTGGGGATGAATGGAGGAAGTTAAGCTATCAAGAGTTTTTAACTAAGATATGTTCAGTTGGTCAGGCGTTAATTGATCGTGGATTGTCTAATTTTAAACCCGTGGTCATTGTTTCCGACAATAGTATTGATAATGCTATTCTGTTATTTGGTTCAATGCATGTAGGTATACCCGTGGTTCCAATTTCACCCGCTTACTCACTGTTATCGAAAGATTATGGAAAATTACGACTTATATTGGAACAGATCAAACCAGGGCTAATATTTGCTGATGATGGTGATAAGTTCAATAAAGCTCTATCATCGGTAGATGTTGGGGACGCAGAATTAGTATTTTCTTACAATCCGCCGAAGGACTTAAAATATACAGAATTCTCCAATTTAATAAATACCCCTGCCACTAAAGCAGTGGAGGATGCTTTTAGTAAGGTAGGTCCTGACACAGTTGCAAAAATCCTTTATACGTCCGGTTCAACAGGAGAGCCCAAGGGAGTAATAAATACTCAGCGAATGTTATGTTCAAATCAAGTAGCGATTCAACAAGTGTGGAAGTTTTTACTTGAAAAGCCTCCGGTTACTGTTGATTGGTTACCTTGGAATCATACGTTTGGCGGGAACCATAACTTAAATATGATTTTAGCAAACGGGGGTAGCATTTATATTGACTCAGGAAAACCTGTGCCAGGTTTAATCGAAAAAACGGTTACCAACTTGAAAGAAATAGCACCTACAATTTATTTTAATGTTCCCAGAGGTTACGATATGTTGCTTCCATTTCTCGAGGCAGATAAGCAATTAAGTCGGTCGTTTTTTGCAGAATTAGATGTTATCTTTTATGCTGCGGCAGCATTAACGCAAAGCTCTTGGGACCGTTTGGTAAATTTATCGATAAATGAAATCGGGTCAAAAGTAATGATGATTGCTGGGTGGGGTGCAACTGAAACAGCTCCTGATTGTACCCAGGTCCATTGGCCAATAGAGAAGGCGGGGGTGATTGGACTGCCAATCCCAGGTACGGAATTGAAATTAGTTGAGCAATCTGGAAAAACCGAGGTTCGGGTTAGAGGCCCTAACGTCACACCTGGATACTGGCAAAACATTGATTTAACTGAACAATCTTTCGATAAAGATGGTTTTTATCGTATTGGTGATGCTGTAAAAATGGAGGATATTAGTAATCCGAATAAGGGTATTATATTTGACGGACGTGTTGCCGAGAATTTTAAGCTATCCTCAGGAACCTGGGCTTATGTTGGTGGAATAAGAACAAACGTAGTATCGGTAGTTTCAAACATAATTCAGGATGCGGTCATTACGGGTAGTGACAGAGAAGAACTTGGCCTATTAATCTTTCCTAATATATTAGGGTGTCGTTCACTCTGTCCAGATGAGCCAAGCGACTTACCAATTAGTCAATTGTTATCAAAGCCAGAGATAACAAACACACTGACAAATGGAATAAAAAAATATAATGGTAAATTTCCTGGTAGTAGTGAGAGAATTGGTCGTGCATTGTTTTTATTTGAACCACCAGACATAGACTCCAACGAGATAACGGATAAGGGGTATATTAATCAGTCAGCAGTTTTGTCAGCCAGAAGTGATTTGGTTGATAGATTATATTCTAAAGACAAAGCGGTAATTATCTTTAAATAGTTTTAGAGTGGTGAGGTTGTTAGATTATACTGATTCTTATTCCTAGTTTTATTAAATGAAATAAAAAGAGACAATGACAAAAAAAAGACCAAATTTTCTATTCATTATGACCGATCAACAGCGAGCAGATCATTTAAGTTGTGCAGGAAACAATTTACTAAAAACACCCAATATTGACTCCTTAGCAAAGCGTGGCAAAAGGTTTGATAAATTTTATGTCAATTCAGGAATTTGCCAAACTAATAGAGCAACAATAATGACTGGTCAATCTGTTACTCAACATGGAGTGAGAGTAAATGGAATTCCTATTTCATTAGATTCAGTTTGTTTTACTCACCTTTTAGAGGCAGCAGGATATGATACAGCATTATTTGGTAAGGCTCACTTTCAGAATTTTACGACGGATGTGCCGAAAGAAATAATTGCCGATCTTGACCTTGATAAACCTCCTGAACAACTCAGAGATTCAATATTAAACGTAAGATCGGGTCCTAAGTATGAAAGAGAATTGAATTTTACTAATTCTACGGATCCAATGCAGGATGAACTAGAGGGTTCTTATTATGGGTTTAAAAACTTTAGGGTGTGCACATGGCATGGGGACGGTGTGCAGGGGCATTATACGCATTGGCTAAAACAAAGATTTCCTGAGGCAGAAAAAAATATTTCGAGTGTAAATCCAGAACCCGACAGTCGGTACACTGCTCCTCAGGCCCAAAAACCACGCATGCCTGCAGAACTCTATCCGACTAATTACATTACAGAAATGACTCTCGATTACATAGATAATTATGTGGCAGGTGAAAATAATAAACCATTTTTTATACAATGTAGTTTTAACGACCCCCATCATCCCTTTACGCCTCCGGGGGATTATTGGGACTTATATGATCCAGCTGATGTTATCTTGTCAAAATCATTTTATCATCAACCACATGACCAGACGCCAATTCTAGCACGCTTTCATAAACAACTTGCGGATGGAGAAGCCAACCGGGATTGGGTGTTGCCTTATGCAGTATATGAAGATGAAGCCAAACAAATTACAGCATTAACCTATGGTATGATTGCCTTCATTGATGACAGTATTGGGCGCATATTGAAGAAACTAAGCGAACATAACCTTGATGAGGATACTGTAATTATTTTTACTAGTGATCATGGTGACTGGATGGGTGATCATGGGCTTATGCAAAAAGCAATCCTCCATTATCAAGGTCTTATTCGTGTCCCGTTCATTTGGGTCGATCCCAATGATCCAGCTCCCAGCAGTGTGTCCTCAGATTTAGCATGTTCCCAGGATATACCAAATACTATATTAGCACGGGCTGGATTGGCCCCTTGCGTCGGAATGCAGGGGAAAGATTTAACAAAACTAATGTTTGGGACAAAATTCAATCCCTATGATGGTATCCTTATTCAGCAGGCAACCTCAAATATCCTTCCGGGTGACACCAAGCCGATTCGGGTAAAAACATTTGTAGATCTAGAATGGCGGCTTTCTTACTATGCAGACAAGGATTGGGGTGAGTTGTACAATATAAAGGAGGATCCAGATGAGATTTATAACTTGTGGGATATACAAGATTACAGAGAGACGAAATTAGAACTCATAGCAAGAATGTTTGAAGCTATGGTTGACGGAGAGTCAATGTCTCCTATTCAAGTTAACGTTGGATAAAACAAAAACTATTCCTCCACTACTATAGACTTCAACGCAGAGGCTATTTCATTTTCTTCAAGTTGGCGGGCTTTGCAATAAAACCCGAATAACAAATTATCATTTTGATCAACGACTGCTGCAAAGGATGCACATCGTGTTGTTGCACCTATTTTAAGTTTTTTGGCATCAAAAGTTTTATAATAAATTTTTCCCCAGTTTGCAGTGGGAACAATTTCTTTTCTTCCGCTCCAGTTCATTGAAATAGAATCAATAGCCTCCTTGTAGGTAAATTGAAATGCACTTTTCTCATCCATGTGGCTTCCTGGAACTTCGAAGGGTGGATCGCCCTCCAGAGGTTCTAAAAGGGTCAGTTTTATATGATAATTCTTTGTGGCCCACACCTTGGTTTCGGCAACCCATGATCCAGAGTGGGAAGACTTATCTTTAAAATTTACCTTGTTAGGGAAATTCATGTCCAAGGCAAATGCCTGGGGCAAAGAATAAAATAAAGTACCTAGTATTATTAGTCGAAACAATAGATGGGAATGATTTATAGGATAGAAAATTGCTAGCATGTTCTAGATGCTCTGAATTAAAAAGTTGATTACAACAGATAGCTACTTAATTTACAAACTAATACAAATAGACCAAAGATAAGTTATTTAAGCGATTGTCTGCTCTTTAGTTTTAATAAACTCAACTTCTGGCCAGTCCTCAATAGCTTTTTCAAGATGCCACGTATTACGAGCTAAGAAGACAGGTAAGTTATCATGATCTGTGCCTGTTGAGGATTGGTTCTCGGATAAGAATTTCTTTAGTTCCTGTGAATTATTCGAGTCCAGCCATCGAGCCGTATGGAGCGATGTTGGCTCAAAAGTGACAGGTACGTCATATTCAGTCCTTATCCTGTCTGCTAAAACCTCAAACTGAAGCTGACCCACAACGCCAACTATCCAATCGGCACCAGACCTTGGTTTAAAAACATTAGCAGCTCCCTCTTCAGCAATTTGCTGCAATGCTTTTCCAAGGTGTTTTGCACGTAATGGGTCTGTTGGCCGCACAGATTGTAAAAGCTCTGGAGCAAAACTTGGTATACCGATAAAATTAAAATTTTCGCCCTCTGTGAGGGTATCCCCTATTCTTAGGTTCCCGTGGTTGGGTATGCCAATAATATCACCAGGCCAAGCCTCCTCAGCAGTTTCTCTTTCCTGTGCGAGGAAAAGTAGGGGGTTACTTAGGGAAATAGTCTTTCCAGTTCTAACATGATATAGTTTCATTCCTTTTTTAAAATGCCCCGAAGACAGCCTAAAAAATGCAATTCTGTCTCTATGACGAGGGTCCATGTTAGCTTGAATTTTAAATATAAACCCTGTTACTTTTTTTTCTTCTGGCTTAATGGTTCTTATATTACTGGAATGATTACGTGGTGGAGGTGCCATTTCCATAAGTCCATTTAGTAATTCTCTTACTCCAAAATTGTTTATTGCGCTGCCAAAAAACACTGGACTAAGCGAGCCATCTAGGTAAGCGTCCACATCAAGAGGAGGGCACAATCCCTGAACCATCTCAATATCTTCTTGAAGTTTTATCACCAATTCTTCTGGCAAAAACTTTTTTAATCCTTCTTTATCCCTACCAGCTATCTCTATACCTAAATCAATATTATTTGAACTATCAATGGCGTGTCCTTTTGAAATTAAGACTAGCTTTTCATTTATTAAGTCAAAACATCCTTTAAATTGTCGTCCCATCCCAATAGGCCAGCTTACTGGGCTAGTATCTAATGCCAGTTTTTTTTCTATTATTTCTAGCAACTCAAATGGCTCAAGTGTGTCACGATCTAATTTGTTTATAAATGTAATAATGGGAACGTCCCGCAAGCGGCAAACTTCGAACAATTTCAAAGTTTGAGCTTCAATACCTTTGGCAGCATCAATAACCATTATAGCTGAATCCACAGCTGTTAGGGTTCTGTATGTATCTTCACTAAAGTCCTCATGACCTGGTGTGTCTAGTAGATTGAAAGTGCAGCCATTATAAAAATAAGTCATTACAGAGGATGCAACCGAAATACCTCTTTCCCTCTCAACTTTCATCCAATCTGAGTGCGATCTTCTAGCGTTGCCTCTAGCCTTTACTGCGCCTGCTAGCTTAATTGCACCTCCAAACAGAAGCAATTTTTCTGTAAGAGTTGTCTTGCCAGCATCCGGATGGGAGATGATAGCAAAAGTTCGACGCTTAGAAATTTTTTTCGTTTGTGCGTTCATTTATATCATAGCTCTAGATTATTGGTATTTTTTGATTAATGTAGAAAGTGCTTATTTAGTGCTAATGATTATGCCGTTTTGAGATAAAATTGTACCTACTGTCAGACTTAACATTTATATCAAGCTCTGTACCCTCACGGATTATTGTTAAAATTAATTTAATCCCCGCATTGCCCTGAGACCAGAGCACTTTATATAATCTTGGCAAGCTATCGATTTGTTGCCCATTTACAGCGGTTACAATATCTCCAGGATTAATACCTGCAATGGAAGCTGGACCCTTTAATGTTACTCCAGAGACAAATAGATTTTCCATATTTTCAGCAACGTAAATTCCTAACCATGGTCGGTGAGGTTTTTTTGCTTGGCCGTGAGCTAATAAATCTTCATAAATTGGCGTCAATAAATCAATCGGTACAAACATATTGCCAGGGCTGTCATCATCAACCTTTTCGGCATCGTTTACCCATAAAGAGCCTACTCCAGACAGATAGCCACCCTCATTTATTAAGGCTGCGCCGCTCCATTCAGGATGAAAGGGTTTAGTAAAAATAGCATTGTCGATCATGTACTCCCACGAACCCGCAAATTGTCTTCGGTCTATAACGGTGCCACTAATTGATTTGTCTATACCACCAGATGCTGCAATAATTACTGAGTCACCCTTCTTCAAATTATCTTTATTACCTTGGGGTATAAAAGGCATGTCTGTTTTTGACAATGCTTGTATCAGTGCTAACCCAGACTCATGATGATATGCAATTAAAGTAGCCTCGATCGTGCGCCCGTTTTTGAGGTGCAAAAATATTGAGTCAGAATCCACAACCAAATAACCTATAGTTAATAGTATACCTGAATCATTAATTGATATGGCACTTCCTTCTCTTGATGTTCCAAGCGTTTTAGCACTAAAGGCATCTTCGGGGACGTTCGAAGTTATTTTGACTACTGAAGCTAGTGTTGTATCAAGATCAAAAGAAAAGTCTTCACGAAGAGGTTTGTTACTCGAGCTCATATTTGGTTCTAATATGTTCGATAGGCCACTTGGCCTATGCCCATTCACTCGTTCTGTTCCTGCCATGATTTTACCATCTATTTCAGGTTTTGGTCAGGTGGTTCTATACCTCAGGGTTCTACCACCTGGCCAGCAAAATATTTTTTTATATTTAATCTTTTGTTGAATGGTTCAGTGAAGTAATTGGTTAGCCCCAAAATTATTTTGTTTAACTTCACTACGCGCAATGTAAGTTGATGCCAACACTACCATCGCACCCCCTACAAAAATCCAGGTATCTGGGATCTCAGAAAAAAAGAGCCAGCCGATAATTGCTGCCCAAATAAGTCTCAGAAACCAAAATGGCTCTAGTGCGCTCACTTCCGCATATTTATATGCTTGAACCCAAAATATGTGAGCACCGGCTACTAAAACACCTATGCACATCAAGCAAAATATCTGAGTCAAGGTGGGCGGTAACCAAAAAAACAATGCTGCAACAAAAGTGATGGGGCATTGAAGAATAGCGACATAAGCACTACACGTGACAGCACTGTCTGTCTCAGTTAGTTTTTTTGCAAAAAGTTTTGAACCTGCAGCGAATCCTGCTGACAATAATACAAATAAAAGTCCCAAATTGATTTCTTCAAAACCTGGTCTTATTATTATGAACGCGCCAATTCCCCCACCAATAATAGCTAGCCACCGCTTTGCTGTGACAACTTCTCCAAGAAAAATTAGAGCTCCTAAGGTTACGAAAATTGGCCCCGTTAGGCTAAGTGCTATTACATCCGCAAGTTCAGTTAGAACCAGTGCAGTATAAAAACAAGTTAATGCACCAGAGTTAAAAAACGCTCTTGATACATGCTTGGATAGTTTATCTGTCCTTAAGATACCAAAATTACTTTTTATAATTATTGGTAGATAGAAGAGCGCTGAAAACACGTTAGAAAAAAAAGCGATTTCAAGAGGATGAATATCGGGACCAATATAATTTACCTGCTTAATAATTGAATGGGAAAAAGTGAATAGCAAGCCACTGGTTATAGTCAGCAACGCCGCAAGATAAAAAGTTTTCATGACTATTATTAGAAGCTAGAAAAATACTAAATTCAAACAATTAGAGTTTGTGAGAGGAAATACAGCAAACCTAACTTAGAAGTATCGTATAAAATTAGTATGTCAATCTAGTTCCAAATAAGAAGTTATGGCTAGAATAATTAGAAACAAAAGGAACGCCTCTGGCATCTCCCAACTCTGGTTCTTGGGTTTCTATATATTTATACGAAAAATCTAAGGTTATTACATCATCCAAGGGAAATGCTAAGCCGCCTCCCAATTGCGTTGAGTAAACCCAATCTTTATCGTCCGCTATCTTTTGATTATTGACTTTTACGTTATTCCAAGAGACGAAGCCTATACCCAGGCCACCTGATATATATGGTACAAAAGGTCCTTGGGGTTGAAAATCATAAGCTAAATTACCCATTACACTGAACGCCGATACGTCGTTATTTGCCAGAGTAGAGGAAGAGAAGTCAACGCCATTTGCTGTCCCCCTCAATTGATCCACCTCGTTGGAGGAATAATTACCCTCAACTTCTACGCGAAAATTGCTTCCCAGGTGTATTCCAAGTCCACCAGCCAAATGATAGCCAGGATTAAACTCTATCGTATTATTGTTACCATTTGATCCTTTATTTGTAATTTCGGATAACATAGAAAACCCGGCCATGCCCTTCACATATACTAGTTGATGACTTACGTCAGATGGTCGAGAATGATCATTAACCGAATTGTTAGCATAAAATTTGTATGAATTATTACTTGCTGTTTCAGTTCCTACTGCGTCATTAAATTTTGATCGGGTCTGGTTTTGGCTTTGGCTAATTTCTATTTTGGGTGGATCTTCACTTGGCATTGCCAAATTTTCAGTACTTGCAAGCATATTGCTATGGTTTTTTCTGATAACTTGTTTTTTGAACGATGTTTTCTTCAATAATTTATGGCGAATTTCATTCCGCAATTGCTCTCTTTTTAGAGATGCAAAGTCAATTTTTATTGGTTTTAGGTCTATTACTAGTCTATGACCTTTATTTCCCTTGGGCTTGACGATAAAAGGCTTTGCGACCTGAACGGGCTTATCAGTTAAAATATTAAAACGATCACCCTCCGAGCTCGAAGCATACTTGAACTCAATTACGTGGCCTGTGGATTGGTTGGGTTTAAATGCGGGTGCAGACCATTTCACTTTTGGCAGTTCTATAAATACGGTTTTTTTATCGTCAGAGGTATCTATATTCACCTTTATTGGTCTATCTAAATCGAGCACTATACGAGTTTTATTAGGATGTTTCCCAACTCGTACGTTGCTAACTTTTGGAGACCAATTTTTGATTTCAGATCCCACTGCTATCCCACCCAATGGGATGCAAACCATAATTGCTGAAGCCAGAAAAGCCAATATCGCGGATTTTTTCCACTTCCACCAACCCATAACCATCTCCTTTATTTATAAATTTGAATGTATTTTGTATTTCAACTAGTTAACGAAATAATAAAATTTCTATATTTTGTAGCTCTTTGACCTATAATAATAAAAATATAGCCATATTTTGTGGCTTTTGGTTTATTGATAGTGTGGGGGTAAGCTATTACGGTAAACAGTTTTGAGCCAAAATTTACACTTTTATGGCGAATCAAGGTTAATGCTTAGAAACGTTGATTTTGTAATTTCAACTTCTAATTCGGCTGGAGGTCTGTTTTACTCATAAGCCATTAAAATAGATTTCTCTGAAAGGATCCAACTGTGATGATGAGAGCCGCGGATGTCTTAGCCCAGTCGCTTGTAAACAATGGGGTTGATAGGGTGTTTTGTGTACCGGGTGAGAGTTATTTGTCCGTAATTGACGCTTTTTACGATTATCCCGCTATTGAGGTGATTCGGGTAAGGCACGAAGGCGGAGGGGGCTTTATGGCGGTTGCCGATGCTAAATACACAGGCAATACCGGGGTCGAATTTGTAAGTCGAGGACCAGGAGCTACTAATGCCTCAATAGGGATACATGTAGCGCAGCAAGATGCTGTCCCGCTAGTCTTATTTATAGGACAAGTTAGCAGTGAAGATATAGGAAGACATGCTTTTCAAGAAGTTAATTATTTTGACATGTTTAAGGGTATGGCTAAGCATGTCATAGAAGTTACAGATGCAGACCGTTTAGCAGGGGAAGTTCAGAGAGCATTTTACATAGCAAATAGTCATACACGAGGGCCTGTAATTGTCTCACTTCCAGAGAATATGCTAGAAGACCAGACCAGCAATATCGCCCTAGAGCAGAAACCTATTGCTGTAAGCTTACCTTCTAGGCCGGAAGTCAAAAAATTATATCAAACTATTGTTGACGCTGAACGTCCCTTAGTAATTGCGGGTGGGCAACTCGGAACAGAGAGCGGAAAAAAATTGCTGCGGGAATTTGCTGAAAAATTTGATGTACCCGTTGCAGTAGCCTGGCGTCGACAGGACTTATTCGATCACCTGCACCCATATTTTGCCAGTCATTTGGCGTTCAACTTGCCACCGATTTATAGAGATACTCTAAATGAAGCAGATCTTATACTAGCAGTTGGAACAAGGATGGGAGATGTTACTACTCAGGGTTTTAAGATACCTGGCGCACAAAATACTAGCCAAATATTAGCTCATGTTTATCCTGATAGTGAGTACTTAGGCAAGAATTTTGAGACAGATTTAGCCATAAATGCTGATTCTGCAGAGACTTTATCCAGTCTTTTGTCGCTGAATGAAAACAAGAGTTCTTTAAAAAAGGAAAAGTGGGTGAAGCGTGTGAACTCGCTGTATGCGGATCGTGCTAGTTGGAATGGTGCTTATGCTGATGATGGAGTTGTATTTGGTAACCTTATATCGCACTTAATCCCAT
>PTLG01000190.1 GCA_002937995.1 Alphaproteobacteria bacterium MarineAlpha3_Bin7
TGGCGATAGTGCTGCGGCGGTGAGGTATACAGAGGCGCGTTTAACCCAAGAAGCGGAAAGCCTGTTAGTAGGAATAGATGAGGATACTATTGATTTCAGAGAGACTTATGACGGAGAAGAAAAGGAGCCAGTCGTTTTACCCGCTGGTTTCCCAAATTTACTAGCTAACGGGGCTATAGGTATAGCTGTCGGGATGGCTACCAGCATACCGCCTCACAATTTAGGTGAAATTTGCGAGGCCCTTCTTCATCTTCTTAAATATCCCAAGGCCACAATATCTAAATTATTGGACTTAATGCCAGGGCCAGACTTTCCCACCGGCGGTATTCTAGTTGAGGCAAGAGAGTCGATTTTAGCTGCTTATAAGCTAGGTAGGGGTGGATTTCGGGTTAGATCAAAGTGGGAGATGGAAAAGTTAGGTCATGGACAATACCAGATTGTAGTTACGGAGATACCCTATCAAGTCCAAAAATCTAAATTAATCGAAAAAATTGCAGATTTGATCAACTCTAAGAAATTAAGCTTGGTAAACGATATAGTTGATGAGTCTACCGATGTTATTAGAATTGTTTTAAAACCAAAAAGCCGGGGTGTGGATCCTAAACACTTGATGGAGCAATTGTTCTCCCTTACTGATTTGGAGTCTCGGTTTAGTCTTAACATGAATGTAATTGATGCAGAGAACGTTCCAAGAGTGATGGACTTGAGAGAGATTCTTCAGTCATTTTTAGACCATAGAAGTGTAATTCTGCTCAGGGGCACTCGGTTTCGCCTAAAGGAAATAGGGAAAAAGTTAGAGGTTCTTGACGCATACCTTATCGCTTACTTAAATTTAGATGAGGTGATCCAAATAATTAGGGAAAGTGAGGATGCAAAATTAAAACTAATTAAGAAATTTAAGCTTAATAAAACCCAAGCCGAAGCAATTTTAAATATGAGACTTCGGCGGCTTCAGAGGCTACAGGAATTAGAAATAAAGGCGGAACATAAGCATCTTACAGAAGAGGGAAAAAAATTAAAAAAGTTACTCAGAAATAAGGATCTTCAAAAGAGTTATCTGAAAGACGAAATTACTAGTATTAGGAAAAAATATAGTACAAATAGTTCACTCTGTAAGCGGAGAACTGAGATTGGAGTACCTCCACGGGTAATTGAAATTCCTATTGAAGTTTCGGTTGAACGGGAGCCTATAACAATTTTATGTTCTAAAATGGGCTGGATTAGAGCTATGAAGGGCCACTTAGACAATAATTCAAGTATAAAATATAAAGATGGTGATGAAGAAAAGTTTTTTATCCATGCCTATACCACAGATAAATTACTTCTGTTTTCAAGCAACGGCAGATTTTACACAATAAATTGTTTGGACTTGCCAAAAGGAAGAGGTTTTGGTGAGCCCGTTAGGTTGTTGACAGATTTAGATCAAGGCTCATCGCTAGTTGAAATTTTACTTTATAAGGATGGTGAAAAATTAGTACTAGGCTCAAGTTCTGGAAGAGGTTTTGTTGTTTCCACAGAGTTGTTATTAACACCTAATCGAACTGGCAAGCAAATTTTAAATATTAAGGAGGGTGAAAAAGCTATAGCCTGTTCAAGGATCTCCGGGGAACACCTAGCTGTTGTCGGAGATAACCATAAGTTAATTATTTTTCCTATAAGCGAGTTGCCTGAATTGGTCAAAGGACGTGGCGTCATTCTACAGAGGTACGGAAGTGGAGGTCTTTCAGATTTAACCACCCTTAATTTAGGAGAGGGTTTATCTTGGAAGTCTGGCAGTCGCACTAGGACAGAGACTGAACTTACAGCCTGGATTGGAAAGAGATCGCAGGCGGGAAGGTTAGCACCACGTGGGTTCCCCAAAAATAATAGATTTAGATAGGTAATTTAATACGGAACTAAAATTGTTTAATTTAGGTGACCATATATCATCTGAATATCCGAGTGGTTTTCTCACCTACAAAGTCATTTATAGACTTTACTCGGATATTTTTGATGGAATAAAGGGTCAGGAGTAGGGTTGGTTCATTACTATTTCCTTCTTCCCTCAAAAATAGTACTATTCAATAAACCGTATTTGTACTCTAGCATCCTGTAATTAGGAGAGATTCTTAATGCAAAAAACAACATCTTACATGGTACTAATAAGTGAAGTATTTGATTTTACTAACCAACAATATATTAAGAATATTTTTTTAGTTTTAGTGGGCAGTGCAATACTCTTCTTATCTTCTAAATTTAGAGTACATATCGGTCCAGTACCATTTTCGATGCAGACACTAGCTGTACTTTTGTTGGGCTGTATTTTAGGCTGGAAACTCGGCGTACTGACCGTTTTCGCTTATTTGTTTGAGGGCGCATTGGGTTTACCAGTCTTTGCTGGAACGCCAGAGAAAGGCATTGGTTTAGCCTATATGATGGGTCCAACCGGTGGCTATCTCGTGGGGTTTTTACTTGGGGCGGGAATAACTGGGTTTCTCGCCGAACGTGGTTGGGACCGTAATTGTTTTTGGATGGTTATAGCTATGCTTTTAGGTAATATAGCTATTTATGTACCGGGGCTTTTATGGCTGGGTAATTTGGTTGGTTATAGTGCTGCTATAGAATTTGGCTTCTTACCCTTTCTGTTGGGGGATCTTCTTAAACTGCTGATTGCAGCTCTTTTGATGCCCTATATATGGAAACTAGTCTTATCAAGGAAAGATAACCCCTGATTTATTTTCTATTGATATTATTTCCTTTAGGTTGTTTGCATTTTTACCACAAAGACTAGTATATTTGATAATAAAAAGTGTTTTCTAACTTTGTAATAATAATTAAAGATCAAAAAATAATTTAAGAACTGGGAGAATTAACAATGAAACGACGTGATTTTTTTACTAAGGCTGGGGCAATCGGTGTTGCTGCAGCTACAACATCGGCGTTAGCTTCACCTGCAATAGCTAAGAATCGTAAGCAATGGATTGCTGTTTCTGCCTTTGGCAAGGCTGGGTTACTAGGGCAGGCTCTAAATCAATTTGTAAAATTCGTAAAAGATGCTTCTGGCGGTAGGATGACAATCAAAGCATATCATGGTGGTGAATTGGTAAAACCATTTGAGGCTTTGGATGCGGTCCAGAGTGGCACAGCGCAAATGGGTTACGGGGCACCCTACTATTGGCATGGAAAATCTGACTCTATCTCTTTCGTAGCCGCTATGCCTTATGGGCTTACGGCTCAAGAGCAAAATGCCTGGTGTTATTATGGAGGGGGAATAGAGATATCAGATAAAACAGCATATAATCCTCTCGGCCTCAAATTTTTGCCGATGGGTAATACTGGCAACCAGATGGGTGGTTGGTATAAGAAGCCAATTTCAACCGTTTCTGACCTTAAGGGACTCAAGTTCAGGATGCCAGGTCTAGGTGGGCAAATTTTAAAGACATTTGGTACTAATGTTGTTTTATTACCCGGCAGTGAAGTTTTGCCAGCTTTAACTTCGGGCGCTATAGATGGTACTGAGTGGATTGGACCTGCAGCAGACATGGGCAAGGGGTTATTCAAGGTAGTAAAAAATTATTATTATCCTGGTTGGCACGAGCCTGGAACAATTCTTGATGGTTTTTTTGATTTGAAGGAATGGGAAAAATTGGATAGTGAGCTTAAACAGATTGTTACTAGAGGAGCTGCGGCTACCAATATGTTCATTCTGTCTAAGTTTCAGGCTATTAATAATACCGCCTTACAAAAACTTGTTAAAAATGAAGGGGTTATACTTAATAGTTATAGTGATGAGTTAATTAATGCTGTTGGTGTCCGTGCCACGGAAGTACTTCCTGAGGCTGCTTCAAAATCTGCCAACGCCAAAAAGCTATACAATCATATTATAAAATTTAGGTCAGGTATGGTTGAATGGTCTAATTATGCGGAAGCAAATTATCTGAAGGCCCGTATGGCAGCCAAATTTAAACCCATATAGCAATACTGATTTTTTTAGTTTTTGAAATATAAATTTAGTACTATGTATTTAAATGGGGGGGCTCATAAATTGCCCCCTATTTTTATTTTGGGCTCTATTATATGTTAATTTTAGATATTTTGTTTAAACCATTGAATTACTTATCTAAAATTGTTGATAGTATAAATCATTTGGTAGGTATTGCGGTTGCTTGGTTAACTGTATTGATGGTGATCAACGTATTTATTGTCGTTGTCTTACGTTATGTATTTTCGATAGGTTTTGTCTGGTTACAGGAGCTTTATGTCTGGTCTCACGCGGCAGTATTTTTGCTTGGGGCT
>PTLG01000191.1 GCA_002937995.1 Alphaproteobacteria bacterium MarineAlpha3_Bin7
TGTAAAAAGTTTTAGAGTTGAGCCCATTTCATAGACACCCTTTGTTACCCTGTTGATTTTCTGGGTAAAGGCTATTCTATAGTTTGGATCGTAATCTGGAAGGGAAACCATAGAGATAACTTCTCCTGTTTCAACATCTAGCACTACTCCTGCCGAACCAATTGCAGAAAATTTTCTCATTGCAGTAGCTAATTCCCTCCGTACTGCAGCCTGTACCCTAGCATCTACCGATAACTGAAGCGTATCCTTCTCATTTTTAAGTTTTTTATCAAATTCTCTCTCTATCCCACCTATGCCCTCACCATCTATGTTTGTCATGCCCAAAATATGGGAGAATAATCTACCATGAGGATAAACTCTCTGCTCACTTGATTGATACTCTAACCCACCTATTCCTAGAGCATTAACGGCATCAAGCAGCTTTGGTGTTAACTTTCGATGTAACCACACAAAAGTAGTATTTGCCGAGAGTTTCCTCTTTAATTCGTCAATCTGTAACTCTGGTAAAACTGTATTCAGTTTTCTTGCAGCTTTATCAATATTTTGAATTCGTGTCGGATTCGCATATAGCTCCGTAGTTGGTAGGCTTGTCGCCAACAATATCCCATTTCTATCAACTATATCTGCCCTTATAGTTGGGCTCCTGGTAGGAATACTATAACTCCTATCAGCATTGTCTCTGGGTGGGTTAGTAATTGAGAGCTCAACAACCCTTATAGCTATTGCAGAAAATGACAGGGCAAATAACAATCCCGCGACCAGCAGGCGATTGCGTCCTGTCTCGATGATATTAACGATTCTATCTTCTGATTTTATTTTTCCACCCAAACCATTAGAGAATGAATTCGTTTCTTGCATAGGAACAGCGTTAGGGTTGAATACTTTGGAAAACTTCATTTGCCCCCCTCTCTGTTTGAATCGGGATCAACTAACAATTCGATTTTGGAAACAATGTTTTCCTGCTTTATCTGCTCTGGTTTTGTTTTCCTCAATTTTAAATGTTTTTCAGATAGCCTTTTAATCCTAGAAATATCATTAAGGCGACTCCATTCAGACCTTAAAACATGAATACGTTGTTTCTGGCTCACGATCTGTTTATTTAGTCTTTGTGACTCATCCTCAAGAGAGGCAACCTCATATTTTAGATAAAAGAGAAAAATACTCATAGTAATCGCTATAAAAATTGCCAGAAATATTGATTTAGTCATACCGATGTTCTCACCGCTGCACGAAGTCTTGCAGATCTAGCCCTACGATTATTATTTACTTCTTGAATAGTGGGCTTAATAACTTTTTTATTTATCAAGTCAAAGGTAGACTGTGTTGGTGTTGCTAGTTGTTGAGGTAAATGTCTAGATGTACCAACCAAAGCGCCCGATTTTTTTTTTAAAAAATTTTTAACAATTTTATCTTCGATAGAGTGGAAGCAGACCACGACAAACCTTCCCCCAGGCTTAAGAATCTTCTCTGCTGCTGATAAAACTCTTTTTAGTTGATCAATTTCATCATTAACAACTATCCTTAGGGCTTGGAAAGTTTTGGTAGCAGGGTTTATCTTTTTATAGTCAACCTTAACAGCCCGTTTTACTATATCTGCTAATTGGCCAGTAGTTTTTATATCCTCTATTAATCTAGCTTTTATAATTGCTCTCGCTATTTTTTTTGCATGTCTGTCTTGCCCAAATTTCCAAATTATGTCTGCTAACTCTTGTTCAGAGATATTATTTACTAACTCCTCGGCGGTTAAACCTTTCGAGCCCATCCTCATATCTAAAGGGCCATCTAATTGAAAAGAAAACCCTCGCTCTGAATTAAGTATTTGAGGTGAAGATACTCCAAGATCTAGTACAATTCCGTCAACAAGCTCTAAGCCCTGATCTCTAACAATTTCATCAAGACACCCAAAAGAACCTTCTATGATTCTTAATCGCCCACCATATTTTAGTAATAAAGCCTTACCGCAGGTAATAGCTTCATGATCCCTATCTATTGCTATCACCTCTGCATTACCGTTTTCTAGGATAGCTGTCGTATATCCACCCCTCCCAAAGGTGCCGTCAACAAAAATTCCAGATTCAAGTGGCTGAAGGTATTCTAATACACTGTCAACCATGACTGGCACATGGTCTATGTTAAACTTAACTTCTTCTAAGTTACTTTTCCTCACGACTCTCCTTTAACCTGAATGTTAAACCCCTGGCTCTTGCCCTCTCAAATACTGCCGTATTATGCATTTCATAAGCTGAGGGTTCCCAGATTTGAAAAGTGATACCTCTTCCAACAAACACGGCTTTAGTGTCAATTTTTGAATACTTTAGCAATGACTTAGGTAAAATTACCCTGCCATCTGAGTCGTATTTTAACTTGACGGAGTTTTCCAAAATTGTCGAAGCCACATCGTCTTGGTCATCGGAAAATATATCCAGTGTATTTAAGCTAGAAACAACTTGAGAGATAAAATCCTCACCACAAGCCTCTAGGGCATAATACTTAAATGAGGGGTATACATATACATCCTCCGATATTTTCGTGGAAAAAAATTCACGAAAACTTTTAGGAATAGAAACCCTTCCCTTCTTATCAATTCTACAAATGTGCCTACCTACTAGTGCAGTCATTTTTTATTCCTGCTTATAAACTTATCGAAGACAAAACTGCCTCCAAGCCCTTGAGTAAGCTATAAACCTGACACCTGGGCTAATTCTCCATGGTTAAAGATGGGATATCATGGGAAATAACGGGAGTCAATGGGTTAACATGGACAATAATGGGTTAATAAAAGGTTTCTAAAAAGTAAATTCATCCAGTTGTACTAAATCAAGCTCTTGCAAGAATATTTGGAGCTAGAACTAACTGAAAGTCGTTATCTGATTATGTCGCGGTAATACTATGAAAAAGAGGGTTTTATTTCATCCGTAAAGATGACTTGCAATGTTCTCAAAATTAAATTTGGGATCCGACAAACAGATACGTTGCGGTATGGCAAGACATTCATTTTCGATTTTGATAGGCTAAGCCTTCCTGAGACATAGTCACGATATCATTAGTTTATCAGTAATAATACTGATTTTTAATCTATATTTCTGATACTATCTCGGAAAAATGTTTAAGGGTTTTATCCAGCCCTTCTTTCAATGTTATCTGCGGTTCCCAGCCCAATAGCGCTCTTGCCTTACTAATATCCGGACACCGCTGTTTGGGATCGTCTTCGAGCTCTGGGAGGCTTTTAATCTTTGATTTGGAATTCGTAAAATCAATGACCATTTCAGCTAGCGTGTTAATTTTAACCTCATCTGGGTTTCCTAAGTTTATTGGCCCAACAACGTCATCTGAGCAATTCATCAGTCGCATTAACCCGTCAACCATGTCATCAACAAAACAAAACGAACGCGTTTGATTTCCATTACCATAAACTGTCAAGGCATCTCCTGTAAGAGCCTGAATAGCGAAGTTTGAGACTACCCTGCCGTCATTTGGAAGCATAAGGGGACCATAGGTATTAAATATTCTTGCAACCCTAATATTTACCTTATGCTGCCTAAAATAATCAAAAAAAAGTGTTTCAGCGCAACGTTTACCCTCATCATAACAAGCGCGCGGACCAGTTGGATTAACATTACCTAAATATTCCTCATTTTGGGGACTAACTTCTGGGTCTCCATACACCTCACTCGTAGACGCTTGTAGAATTTTTGCTCCGGTTCTTTTTGCTAAGCCAAGCATGTTAATTGCACCATGAACACTTGTCTTGGTGGTTTGGACTGGATCCACTTGATACTGCACCGGGGACGCAGGACACGCCAAATTATAAATCTCGTCCACTTCCAAAAAGAGAGGGAAAGTTACATCATGACGCAATAATTCAAAGTTCTTTTCTCTAAGTAAATTTTCAACATTACTCTTCTTTCCAGTATAAAAATTATCAACGCAAATAACATCGTTTCCCTCTATTACAAGACGATTGCAGAGATGGGAGCCAATAAAACCCGCTCCTCCAGTGACTAAAACCTTTTTTTGTCCAATATTCATAGACAGTTTCCTAAAATCTAGAAATTTTTTGGAGCTTTAATCAGAAACCTATATCAACAAATATAGCTTTAGCCAACACAGTTCACATTTAGTTAAACATTACAGTGTATGAGGATTAACTATGTCACCATTAATATCATCATCGCGGATTTGTTTGTTCCTATTATTTGTTTTTCCAATCGTGTTTT
>PTLG01000192.1 GCA_002937995.1 Alphaproteobacteria bacterium MarineAlpha3_Bin7
TAGACCTTCGTAAATGGCATTTGCTCTAAACATTGGGAATACATATTCTTTGACAAACTCTTCTTTGAGATCTTCTACAAAAATCTCTTTAATTCCCATTAGTCTAGCTTTCTCTTTAGCTGGTTCCAGCTCTTCGCCTTGTCCTAAATCTGCGGTAAAAGTCACCACCTCACAATCGTAGGTATCTTGCAACCACTTTAAAATAACAGATGTATCTAATCCCCCTGAATAGGCCAATACCACTTTTTGTATATCTTTGTTATTCTTGGCCATGACATATTGCTCCTAAGAATTAAAAGTTAAAATCTTAATGACCAGCACCAAAATGTTTGTAACTAAATTAAACTATTTTTGTCCGATGACACTAAAAAAAACCAATTACTTTATCTATCGTCTACAAATAACCCTTACCACTCGTCTGTCCTGAATTATCGCTTTTGCAAATAGAGGATAATCTTTTCTATTTAATTCCAGAATCTCTGGTATTTTGGCTCCCACAGTTTCGACTCTGTAGCCCTTTTCTAGTAAAAAGTTAAGGAGTGTCGATGACCGGGAGGTTAAAATTCTACCACGACGCATGCTGGCTGCGCTATTAATCCCTATCAAAGAGCCTGTGCTATCTATTGTAGCTCCACCACTCATTCCTCCTATAGAACCGGAAAAATCAGGTATGCGACTATATTCAGCCCACACTAGCATATTTTCTGTATGCTTACGTATTCTTCCTCGCCTAATTTTCATTTTTCCTATTAGCCGACTATGTACAGCACCAGGTCGACCCCTGGGAAATCCTATATGGTAGCCATCTCTAGCTTGGTCATCTTTTTCTCTAACTCTAAACGCTAGCCGATTATAGTCCGTCTTTACTGTTGAGATTATAGCGATATCCGCTATCGGATGAAACAATATTAGAGTTGGTTTGATACTGGCGACTCGGCCATTTTGTAGTCCGGGTTGAATAATAACTCGTTTACAGCTGTCCACGACATGTTTTGAAGTGAGCCATAATCCATTGTCCGAAACAGCTATGGCCGACCCAACACTAGTCCGTGGTTTTGCCACCTTACGTTTTACTCTGCCAAAACGGGGTATTGGATCGTTGTAGCCTGGAAATTCGCCCAATTTTGATATTGGAGTCTTGGGGCCCCAGTTGTTGGTATCTTTTACCCAGATTCGGGGTCCCAATGGCCTTGTTAGATGAATTTTGTAGTTAATATCAGAATAATTTTCATCTCTCGAAGTATAGTCAATTAGTCCCTTATTTTTGCGGCTATCGGTAATATTTGTAATTAAATATAAGCAGACAAAACAAAACGTGAAAAAGAGAAGGTCTATTAGTTTGGTCTGTAGCAAATGGTTTTTCTCTCTATACCTAAACACTTAAAGCAGCAGCATTAACTAGGGAAATACTAATTTTTATTCCGACCATCGTTATAGCCGCGCTAATTTCGTTATTTTCAATCCTGCTGGGTAACCCCTTTAATAACAAATCAGTTATTCTATAGCCAAGAAGTTGCAAAATGATAGCGACTGCGCCAAAAACAACGATATCCATAGTATTAACGCTACCAGCCATAGCTACCGAAAGAGGAATGGCGATTCCAATCAAAGCACCAGAGAATGATAGAGCTGCCGATGGGTTGCCTTTTTTTACCAATGTAATTTCATTATAAGGAGTTACTAGCACATAGGTAAAGATGCCTAAAGCCAACATAATTAACGTAACTCCAAAATGTATAAGTAGTAGAGGTAGTCCTGAGACAAAACTTTGAAAAATAACTTCCACTTCTTACTCCTAACAGTCGTATTACATTTATTTGTAGAGCAAAAATTTATTGACTAGTACTTTATTGCCGAAAGTTCGTTAATAAGGCAGAATTCACAAATGAGTATAGAATTAATTTATATTGGTGGTCTAGTTCTGATCTTTTGTGCCGTTTTAACTTTTGTTATGGTTAAGTCAAAATCTAGAGATGGAATCGCAGCAACTTTAAACGAGTTAAAAGAACTAACCAGCCATTTATCTAACGCTCAGTCAGAAATAAGTGGAAGAATAAGTCAACATCAGTCTAGTTTTAACGAAAGATTAGAAAACCTATCTAAGGGATTAAACGATGGCTTTGCCAAACAATCTGAGAGGGCTAGTAAGAGCATCGCAGACTTAGACAAAAATTTGCAAGTTCGCATGGAGGCAATAAAGGATGCCCAAAAAACTATGACGAATCTCTCTGAGGAAATGGTAGGGTTACAAAACATTCTAGACAACAAGCAGGCTAGAGGTGCATTTGGTGAAACACAACTTCGTGATTTAGTAGTTAATATGCTACCCCCTAGTATCTATCAATTTCAGTCAACCCTATCCAATGGAAAGATTGTTGATTGTCTTTTAAAATTAGAAAATCCCCCTGGTCCAATAGGTATTGACTCTAAGTTTCCATTGGAAAGTTACCAGAGGTTATGTGAGGCCATCGATGATGAAGGAAAAAAAAGAGCTCGGGTAGAGTTAGCCACTGCAGTATCCAAACACATTCAGGATATTTCACAAAAGTATATTATTTCTGGCGAAACAGCCGAGTCAGCCTTAATGTTTTTACCTTCCGAGGCAGTTTTTGCTGAGCTTCATACAAATCTTCGCCAAGTTGTTGAAAAATCTCATACAGCAAGGGTTTTTATAGCATCTCCCACAACCTTGATGGCCCTATTAACTACGATTCGTTCCGTCTTAAAGGACGTAAGCATGCGGAAACAAGCTGGAGTCATCCAATCGGAAGTGTCAAAAATGCTGGGTGACGTGGGGCTAATGTCAAAAAGGGTAGGAAAACTTGAGCAACATATTAATCTAACTGCGGAAGACTTGAGACAAATAAGAATTTCTACAGATAAGGTGACCAAGAGGGGTGAATCAATTACCGAGATTGAGGTTGCAACTGGCTCAGAAGAAAATGAAAATATTACAATTGGAACTAACCAAGCACTTACTAAGAATAATGAATAAACTGTATAACTTATTTCGCTAGTTTAGCGCAGATTCATTCAGCCCCAATAAGCGCAAAGCGTTACCCCCTGTAATTAGATCTCTGTCTGAATCACTAAGGTTTTTGACCGAATTTACATGACCCACTGGGTCGGGTTCTGCCATATCATAAGGATAATCTGTCCCCATTACAATATGATCAGCGCCCCAGACCTCAATCATATGACGGAGTTGGGTTTCTGTAAAAACTACCGTATCGAAATATAGTTGACCCAGAAATTCCGAGGGGGCTTTTGTTATATTTTCCCTACAGTCATCTCTGAGATGGAAGGGATGATCAAATCTACCATAATAGGCAGGAATATATCCGCCCCCATGGGCAATACAAATATTAAGCTTTGGGAATTTATCAAGATAACCATCAAAGACTAGGTGACCAACAGCTAGTGCTGACTCTAGAGGATGACCAATAGTATTTCTGAAATAGTGATCATTCATCCTTTCTTTAAATGACGTACCGATAGGATGCATGAATATTAACGTACCCAGCTCTTCCGCCTTAGCAAAAAATGACTCTAATCCAGCTCTGGTTAAATCATTGCCTTTTACGTTTGTAGAAATTTCAATACCCCTAAAACCTAATTTATTGACACATCTCTCCATTTCTGCGATTGCAAGTTCACAGTTTTGCAAAGGTACTGTACCCATACCCACAAAACGCTCTGGGTGGTCAGCCACTACTTCCGCTATTCGGTTATTCACCACTTTTGATGTTTCTCTAGTGAATTCTGGATCATAATGATAATTATAATGGAAAGGAGAGGGTGAGACTGCCTGTATATCAATGCCCTGGGCGTCCATATCTTTTATTCGCACCTCAGGTTCAGTTAGTTTAGGTAGGATGGTCTCTTGTTGAGTTTTATTTATGCGTGCAGTGACCTCATTAGTGTCTACCATTAGCCGGCCTGTATCCTCTGGAGCCAAAGTTTTTAGCATTTCATCTGCTTCTAAAACATGAACGTGACAATGAATATCAACCGTTGTTTGGCCAGACCTTGTTTTTTCTAAAGCTCTACCACCCTCGTTTGCGGGGCTGTGACTCGTAAATTGATCGTGTTGGTGACTATGAGTTTGGCATTTAAAGAACATTTGTTTATCCCTCTTAATCTATTACAAATTATCTGTAGCTGATAGAAGCTACT
>PTLG01000193.1 GCA_002937995.1 Alphaproteobacteria bacterium MarineAlpha3_Bin7
GGTTGATATGGCTAAAGTAGGTGCATCGCTAGTAAAAGAATTAAGGGAAGCAACTGGCGCTGGAATGATGGATTGTAAGAAGGCACTTGAGGAGACTGATGGTGTTATTGAAGCGGCGATTGATTGGCTGCGAAAAGAGGGATTATCATCAGCTGCCAAAAAGTCGACAAGGGCTGCTTCTGAAGGATTAGTTTGTATAAAAGTGATTGATAACTGTGGAGCTATTGTAGAAATTAACTCGGAAACAGACTTTGTTGCACGCAATGAAGAATTCCAATCTTTTGTTGAAAGTGTCACAGAACTATCTCTCGAAAAGCAATGCACGATAGAGGAATTAGTTAAATTAGAAATTCCTGGAGCTGGTGAAACAATAGGTGAGACATTAACTAACATGATAGCCAAGATTGGTGAGAATATGAATTTACGCCGATCTAAATTGTTGAGGGCAGAAAGTGGTCTAGTTTCTAGTTACATACATAATTCTTTGCGGCAAGGACTGGGTAAAATTGGAGTCTTGGTCTCTATTGAGTCTGCTGGTGAAAAGGCTGTTATAGGGGAGTTAGGCAAGCAAATTGCAATGCATATTGCTGCAAGTAATCCACTAGCAATTTCTAGGGATAATTTGGACGATAGTTTCATAGAGAGAGAAAAAACTATATTAAGAGAACAAGCTAAGGATACAGGTAAAAGTCCAGAGATTGTTGAAAAAATGATAGAAGGAAGACTTAGAAAATTTTATGAAGAAGTCTGCCTGTTAGAGCAGAACTTTGTTATTGATCCAGATATTAAGGTAAATGATGCCATCAGTAGTTATGCTGAAAAAGTAGGTGTGGAGATCAATATCTCAGAGTTTATTCGTTTTGAGCTTGGTGAGGGTTTGGATAAAAAAGAAGATAATTTTGCCAAAGAAGTCGCCGCCGCTGCGGAAATATAGTGTGCAGACTAACTGATCAGTCTTGTTAAGTTTATATTTGTTGTGCCTATCGCAAGTTCTTTTGTTAGAATATACTATCATTTATTAATTTAATTTTTGATATGTTGAAAGCCTGATGTCGATAGATCCCATTTACAAGAGAATATTGCTTAAATTATCCGGCGAGGCATTGATGGGTGATTTAGGCTTTGGCTTAGATTTAAAAACTGTCCAGAATATTGCTTTGGATATCAAATCTGTGACGGAGTCTGGGACTCAGGTTTGCGTAGTTATTGGGGGAGGTAATATATTTCGAGGTATCGCTGGCGTTGCAAATGGACTGGAGAGAAGTAGTGCAGATCATATGGGAATGCTTGCAACAATAATTAACTCTCTAGCTTTACAATCAGTACTTGAGTACGAAGGTATTGCCACCAGGGTTCTATCTGCCATCCCAATGGCAACTGTTTGCGAGCCTTATATCAGAAGGCGCGCTATAAGGCATATGGAAAAGGGGCGTGTGGTTATATTTTCTGCTGGTACAGGAAATCCATTCTTTACCACTGATACTGCTGCTGCGTTAAGAGCTGCAGAGATGAATTGTGATGCATTGTTTAAGGGAACACAAGTTGATGGTGTATACGATGATGATCCTATTACTAATGAATTGGCCAAGAGATATGACAAAATTTCATATAAAGATGTGCTAACTAAGGATTTAAAAGTAATGGATGCTTCTTCAATTTCACTTGCAAGAGAAAATAATATTCCAATAGTTGTTTTCTCAATTCATAGTCAAGGGGCTTTCCTTGATGCAGTGTTAGGTAAAGGTCAATTTACATACATTGGAGATATGGGGGAGTAGAATATTGGAAATTGATTCATTGAAATTAGACGTAAATCGCCGAATGAAGGGAGCCGTGGACGTTCTCGAAAGTGAATTTTCTGGTTTAAGGACCGGGCGAGCATCAGTTTCTTTGCTTGATAACTTAAAAATTGATGCCTACGGGCAGAAATTACCGATGAACCAGGTGGGTACTCTGGGTGTGCCAGAGCCAAGACTTTTGACGGTGCAGGTTTGGGATAAGAGTCTAGTAGATCTTGTTTTAAAGGCTATCCGTGAGTCGGACTTAGGTTTGAATCCTTCCAATGAGGGTGAATTGGTAAGAATCCCGATACCTCCACTTAGTGAGGAAAGAAGAATAGAGCTTACAAAGGTGGCGTCTAAGTACGCTGAAGAGGCTAGGATAGCAATTCGTAATGTACGTCGAAGTGCCATGGATGAATTGAAAAAACATCACAAGGCAGGTGAGATGTCGGATGATCAATTATCCGAGTATACTGACACTATTCAAGGAATTACCGATAATTTCATTAAGGATATAGATAATAGTCTTGAAAAAAAAGAAAATGATATAAGGCAAGTGTAGGCAGTGACCAAAAAAGACACTGATAAAACTATGGCTCCACCAGAGCATGTTGCAATTATTATGGATGGTAATGGTAGATGGGCAGAAGCTAGAGGTTTAACACGGTTTCATGGTCATAGCGAAGGAGCAAAGTCAGCAAGGACCGCAGTTGAGTCTGCAATTAAGTACAAAATCCGCTACCTCACTCTTTATAGCTTTTCATCTGAAAATTGGAAGCGACCGCAAACAGAAATCAATGATCTTATGGGCCTTCTTAGAAGCTACCTCGAGAACGAGATGAAAACTTTAGTGGAAAATGGTATACGGTTAAGAGTGATTGGAGAAAGGGCGGACTTAGGTGAAGATATTGTTGAATTAATCCAGGAGTGTGAGGAGGGTACATCACAAAATAAAACTTTAGATCTTTTCATTGCGCTTAGTTATGGTGGTAGATACGAAATTACAGAAGCTGCTAGGCAACTAGCTATTGAGGTAAAAGAAGGAAATATTGAGTCCACTGATATAAATGAAGAGATTTTTTCTAAGCATTTATATACTCGCGGTGTTCCTGATCCTGATTTAATAATAAGGACTAGTGGAGAGAAGCGGGTAAGTAATTTTTTGTTATGGCAACTTGCATATTCAGAATTAGTCTTTTCAGACACTTTGTGGCCAGATTTTTCTGAGGCTGATTTTAAAAAAGCATTGTCAGAGTTTTATCTTCGAGATAGACGATTTGGTTCTTAGACTAGATACAGCATGAATTTATCGCAATTTTTTTTGAGATCAGTCACTGCGTTGGCCCTAGCACCAATTGTGCTAGTCATTATCTGGGCTGGTCATCCCTATTTTAGTATTTTTATAATTGCAGTTTCATACCTAATGCTAATTGAAATGCTTCTGATAATTAAAAGTGATAATTTTGGAAAGCTATACCTTCTTATTCCCATGGTAATGGCAGTGGCCTTAGTATTTTTTGTAATTGAATATCAGTTGCCTTATTTAGTTATTTTAATAGTCATAATAGGTTTTTTTCTTTGTTTGCTGGTTGGGAAAGATAACCTTACAAATAGGTTGATTACTGGATTTAGTTTTCTGTATATTTTGTTGTTTTCTCTTTGTATCCTTTTACTTAGAGAAGTACCTAACTTTGGTGCTTTGGGACTTTTTTGGTTCTTCGCAGTAAATTGGGCAAGTGATATTGGAGCATATTGTTTTGGTAAATGTTTTGGTCGTACTAAGATGTTCCCAAGGATAAGCCCTGGAAAAACTTGGATAGGTTCTTTGGGTGGAATTTTCACTGCTATTTTGGTAGGTTTACTATTTTACGGCAGTCTTTTCATATCGCTAGATTTACTGCTTTTGGTTTTATTGTGTGCTGGAATTTCCATTGTAGGGCAATTTGGTGACCTTATAGAATCAGTATTTAAGAGAAGGTTTGGTGTTAAGGATTCGGGTGTCCTATTGCCTGGTCATGGAGGAATCTTGGATAGAATGGATAGTATTTTGCTGAGTGCACCATTTATTTATATATTAATCTTCAGTTTTTCATAATAAAATTAAGAAGTGTTAAAAAGAAATCATATTGTTGGGGAAAGTGCCATTAACAAGACTCTCACAGTGTTGGGCTCGACTGGTTCCGTAGGACAAAATACGCTAGATTTGGTGGAGAGAAACCCAAAAACATTTAGTATAAAGGTGCTAACGGGAAACCAAAACGTTAAATTGCTAGCAAAGCAGGCCAAGTTTCATCAGCCAGAGTTATTGGTTATAGGTAACAAAGAACAGTATAGTAATTTGATCAAAGAGTTAGATGGTTTCCCAGTAAGGGTGGAGGCCGGTTATGAGGGAC
>PTLG01000194.1 GCA_002937995.1 Alphaproteobacteria bacterium MarineAlpha3_Bin7
TTGATAGAAGGGGAGTAACCTTCGAGCAAGAGGGTATAATGCCGTTTCCCGAAATTGAGGTAAATATAGACCTAACTACAAAGGACGATGAAGAAAAAATTGAAGGTATGAAAACTCTACTTTCCAAACACTGCCCTATTTCTACCCTGTTGAGACATGCAGGTACTAATTTAACCGAAAACTGGAATATAATTAGACCCTGATTCTACAATTAAGGTTTGTAATTAGGATAGATCGAAAAGTAATTATTTACTTTGACTAGTCCGGCTCGCTAAATGCTGAAGAAAAGCCTTTCATAATTGGGTGAGTAATGTAGGTGATAATTCGTCTTTCCCCTACCTTCATATCTGCTTTTGCCTGCATACCAGGGGTTAGTTTAAAATTCGAGGGCAAAGTAGATAACTCCTTTGCTGGAATATCTATTCTCCCCCTATAAAATGAACCTTTGTCCCCAGACAGTGACTGATCATATGTATCATCAGATATATATATTAGATTTCCCTTTAGATCCCCATATTGCTGAAATGGCAGAGCATCTAGCTTTACTGAAACCGGTATATCAAGCTTAACGTCACTAATATCTTTTGGATCAACGTCCACCTCAAAAGCTAACGGCTGATCTACTAGCACTAATGTAATAAGGACATCACCCTCTCGCACAATTGAACCCTCAGAAATAGTTGGTACATCGAGAACAATACCATCGGCAGGTGACCGAACCTCAACATTTTGTACACTCTGAGAAAACTTGAGGCCCGACTGCGTAAGCTGTATTACCGTTTCCTGCTCCTTCGCCAGTTTTTCTCCTAGTCCAGACGACCATTTACCAACAAACTCATCCATATCAGCCTTTAGAGTACCCTTATCAAAAAGTTTTGCAGATAATGCAGCTTTAGAGCCAGAGTAAGACTTCTCTGCTGCTAGGGTTGCGTCCTGGGCTTGAAGAAAACTTAGAAGAGAGCCAACCTTTTTGTCGTATAGCTCTTTCTTGGCCCGTTCTATTTTCTTTTTTAGTTCAAACTGGGTACCAGTTATCTTAACATCACTTCGGGCTTTCGCTATTTCCTTATCTATCTTGCTCAGCTTTGAAGAGAATGAATTCATCTTTGATCTATACTGACTAATTTTCTTACTCAGTATATCTAACGCTAATGGACTTAGGTTGGTATCCTTGGGGACTGATTTTCCTGATAAAATGAGTGATTGCTCAAGCTTAAGTCTCTGCAATCTTCCTGTTGCCGCTGTCAATTTCTCTGTGTTGCCTTTTAGATCTGCAGCCGCGACAGTATTATCCAATAGTACAACAAGCCCCCCCTTTTTCACTAACTGGCCTCTTTTTACCATAACCTTTCTCACGGTAGCACTTGAAGACGCCTGGACCCCAACGTTAGGTACTTCAGTGGTAAACTTACCCCTAGCTGAAACTGTTGTGTCAACAGATAAGGAAAATGCAAAAACAAAGGCTACTAGAAATGCCACTAAAACCGCGCCTGTTGTCAAAATTATAGGCTTTGACGGCCTCGCATCGTAAATAGCATCTGTATCATCTATATCCTCTGGGATATGAGACATATCCGTTTCCATTTCACCCAATGATGGGTCAGCGCCTGCTTCTAAGGTTCCCCCTCCTTGAGAAGCTGCCCTATTTGCCTCGCGCAACTCTCTAGACAAATTTTTCATTATGTTCATAGCGGCGGTAGGGTTTTTTTGCACGTAAGTTAAGAAGTCTTTTTGTCGGACTTCATCAATAACGGAGTCAGCAGCTGCCCGCGCACCAGCACTTCTAGGCGCGCCATCGATAAGAGCCATCTCACCAAAAATCTTATTTGGCTCATCCAATGTTGCCAGAACTATTTCGCCATCAATACCTGTCTTTAATATTTCTACACTTCCCGACTTCAATATATATGCAAAATCAGCACTCTCTCCCTCGCGAAAAACAAACTCACCCTTTGGATAAAAATTATCTTTAGCCATACTATGCAGCCTCTACCTCAGATTTTTTTTCTGATGATATTTTGCCCTCTAAAGCCCACATCTCTTGGTATAATGGACAAGTTTCTAGTAAATCTTCATGTTTGCCCTGTCCCACTACTGAACCAGACTCCAGAACAATAATCCAATCAAAATCTTCTATAAACCGCATATCGTGTATGGTGGCAACTAATGTCCTACCTCGAGCAATTTCATCGATTTTTCCCTTCAAATAAACCTGGGTTTTTTTATCCATAGTATTAAAAGTTTCATCTAGCATCAAAAGATTTGGGCTAGTGGCTAGTGCTCTCGCCAATCCAACTACTATCTTATGGGTCTGAGAGAGATTACTTGCTGTTTGATCAATTTCAGTGCTAAGGCCATCCTGAAGATCCTTAGCCAACAGACCCAAACTTGAGTTTTCTAGAACCTCTTCGAACTCTCTGACACTAATGTTTGGTCTAACTCTTCGTATATTTTGTTCTATGCTACCTGCAAAAAATGTTGGATACAAATCTACCAATGCAACCTGGCTTCTGTAATGAGCGATATCCAGGCTCGCCATATTATTATTATCCACATCCACCAAGCCTTCGTTTGGTTTTAACAAACCCTGTAAAAGTCGCAATAAGGTTGATTTTCCGCTGGCAGATGGTCCTACAATTGCTACCTTACTTCGAGCAGGTATATCCATGACAACTTTTGAAAGTGCATCGTGGTCATCAAACTTCACTGTAACTTCCTTAAGTTTAAAGTCACCTTTGATGACATGCTGAGCACCGCCACCAACCCTCTCTGGGTTTGCATTCCATATGGAGCTAATTTGGGTCATCGCACCAGTAATAATGTGGGTATCCGCAAAGAAGGTAATTAATTGCTTAATTGGGGATACAATTTTAGCACCCAACATATTACACGATATGATTGCACCTGCAGATAGCGACCCGGCAAAAACCAAATTTATACCCGTAAAAATGATTGCCACAGTCATTAAGCTAGAGAGGGTACCATTAATAGCACCTGTCAAATTTGTGTTTGAAAGCATAGTAAAGTTTTTACGAATCTGACCAGCTGCTGCAGAACGCCACTCACGGCGTTGAATTGATTCCTGAGATAACGTTTTAATACTATCAATACCCGCCACCGTCTCCCTCAAGACACGAGTACGGTCTACGTTAGCCTCGCCGACTTTTTGGCCCAGATCCTTGGCTCTTGTCTTGGAGGCCAAATCAATTATACCCTGTAAAACGGCAAAACCTATAACCACTAATGTTAGCACTGGGCTATATCCAAATAATATCGGAACAAAAACAAGTATACCGGTGGCATCGTAAAGATTTGTGAGTATTTGGCGGGCAAAAAATGCTCTAACCGCCACTACAGACTGAACCTTGCCCTCCATTTCCATAGGGCTAGAAACCTGAAATGTCTGGGCTGGCAAATCTAATAACTTGTCGAATACATCACCAGTTAAACGAGACTCTATATTAATACTGATATAGTTAATCACATAATCGCGACCATAAGTTATCACCCCACAAAAAAGTAGCGCTAATACAATGGCCGCAGTTAGTACATAAAGGGTAGACACAGCCTGGTAACCCAAGACTTTATCAAGTGAAATCTGAATATAAATAATAGGGGCAACACCAAGGCCATGTATAATTAGAGAAACAATGAAGGTCATAGCCATTATGCCCTTAAATCTCCATAATTCAGGCAAGAACCATTTCCAGTCAAAAATTCTATCCTTAGCAGCTTCACCTGAACTACGTGATACTAAAACAATTTGACCAGACCAATCCTCTAAAAATTCTTTAAGTCCATGACGCTCAGCTGCGGCAGTTGGGTCCATTGGATCAATTGCCGTAATTTTCGGCTGATCCGCGCCATCCCTAAAATCACTGCCAGCAAGTATTAAAGAGCGACCATCCTTCATCAAACCAATACAAGGAAATATATACTTTTTCTCTAGTAATTCTGCTGGGCTAAATTTACGAAGCTTTACAGTAACCCCATGTTCAAAGAAATAGTGTTCGAAATCCTTAATACTGGTCAAAGTTCCACGCTGAAGAGCATCTTCAACCGCGTCGGCGGTGACCTGAACCCCAAACTGACGCGCCACATAAGTTACGCCGATTGCAGAAGATCTTATTGCACGTGAGGAGACATTATCTCTATCAAGTGGATCAGCAACACC
>PTLG01000195.1 GCA_002937995.1 Alphaproteobacteria bacterium MarineAlpha3_Bin7
TAATTCGTCTTTTGGGCAAATCCACGTCTAATACCATTACCTCTACCTCTTGACTGGTAGACACCAGCTTACCTGGGTGCACATTCTTTTTTGTCCAGCTCATCTCTGAAACATGCACTAGGCCTTCTATTCCCTCTTGAAGTTCAACAAATGCTCCATAATCTGTTATATTAGTTACTCTACCTGTCAACTTTGTCCCAATCGCATATTTTTCAATCACTGCTTCCCACGGATCGGCCTCTAGCTGCTTCATTCCTAGGGAAATTCTTTGATTCTCTGGATTAAATCTAATTACTTGAACATTTACGGATTGACCAACCTGTAAAGCTTCAGAGGGGTGGGTTATCCTCTTCCAAGAAATGTCAGTAACATGCAGTAATCCGTCTACACCGCCTAAATCAACAAATGCGCCATAATCAGTTATATTTTTGATGACACCCTCTAAAACTTGTCCCTCACTCATATTAGATATTAACTCGGAACGTTCCTCAGCTCGTGTTTCCTCTAATACGGCTCTTCTGGATACAACTATATTTCCCCTCGCCCTATCCATTTTCAAAACAAGAAACTTCTGGGGGGACCCCATCAAAGAAGTTACGTCTCTAATTGGTCTAATATCTACCTGAGAGCCTGGTAAAAATGCTACCACTCCATCTAGATCAACAGTGAAACCACCCTTCACCCGACCAAAAATTGTTCCCATCACCTTTTCTTCTGCTTTAAAGGCCTCCTCCATTAAAGCCCAAGCTTCTTCTCTTCTAGCCTTTTCTCTGCTAAGAACAACTACTCCATCTCGCCCCTCAAACCTCTCAACAAAAACGTCTAATTTATCTCCAGGATTTAAGTTATTAATCTCATCTTGGCTCCCGAACTCTCTAGCGGGTATATGTCCCTCGGATTTCAGTCCGACATCAACCAAAACTAAATCATTTTCAATAGATAATACCGTTCCCTTAACAACTTGTCCCTGAAGACGCTCTACCAAATCAAGCGACTCATTTAGCAGCTGTTCAAAAACCTCACTGGTCTGTGGCGGCTGCTCGGCTGCTTCTTTGTTAGTCTCAGACATCAATAATTCCCTTCGATTATTTTCTGGCCAACTGGTTGGTTCCAGTGGTCTTAAAAAGTCAAATTCATAAAAAATAATAATAAAAAAGTAGTTTTAACCACTAAATCACGGATACATCAAACTTTATCATCTCTAAAAATATATTTAATAGCTATATCTAACACTTGATTAGGTTTTAAATTGCTTGAATCGATTAAAAAAGCATCCTCCGCCATTACAAGTGGAGAAATATCTCTCTCCAGGTCTCTTTCATCCCTACTAATTATATCATCAAGCACTCTACTATACTTAACCTTAATCCCCTTTTTACCCAACTCAGCAAATCTACGCTGCGCCCTTATATTAGCGTTGGCAGTCAAGAAAATTTTATGATCTGCATTTGGAAATACAACCGTTCCAATATCCCTACCATCCAAAATAACACCACGTTTCCCGAATGGCATATTTTTGCCAAATTTTTGCTGAAATTTAAGTAAATATTGCCTGACTTCTGGTATAACAGCTACCTTTGAAGCTACAACTCCTGAATTTTCACTCTTCAGTGCTGGATTTTCTAAATCACTTATTTTCAGATTTTTTGCCGCATTTATTACTATTTTTTTATCTATTTTCAAATCCACACTGTCTGGCAAGGCCTGCCCGACTGCTCGATACAAAAGACCCGTGTCTAATCTCACTAAATCAAGCTTTTTTGCTATAAGTGTACTTAAAAGACCCTTTCCAGAAGCAGCTGGACCATCAACTGCTATTATCATTCAATTTCTTCCCTCACAGTTTTCCTAGCCCTTTTCCCTAGAGAATTTTGCGCCAATATTTTCCATTGTATCCAGAAATTTTGGAAAACTAGTTTCTATCATCGAAACATCGTCTACAGTAATAGGTTTTTTAGCTATCATTCCCAAAACTAAAAATGCCATCGCTATCCTATGGTCGCCATTTGTCATTATTTTACAACCTCCCTCTGGTACATCAACTCCATTAATAGTCAAACTATCCTCAGTTTCCAGCACCTTAATATTACAGGAATTGAGGCCCAAAGATACTGTCGCCAGCCTATCTGACTCTTTTACTCTAAGCTCCGAAACTCCCTCGAAAATTGTCTTACCACTAGCACACGCCGCCGCTATAGATAATATTGGGTACTCATCGATCATTGAGGGGGCTCTAGATGCCGGTACAGTGACTCCCGACAAATTAGAATAACTCGCCAATACGTCACCCACCCTCTCACCTCCAGACTCACGTATATTTTGAATCTCAAGCTTTCCCCCCATCTCTCTCAACGTTTCTAGAATTCCTGTCCTACCATCATTTAGGCATACGTTCCTTATTAATACACTTGAACCAGGTATAATTATCGCAGCAACTATAATAAATGCTGCAGAAGAAAGATCAGCTGGCACGTACACATTATTAGCTAAAAGCTCAGGTTGACCTGTCAATATTACAGCCTTTCCCTCTTCTGTCTCCTCTACAACCAATTCAGCACCAAAATCCAGTAGCATATTCTCGGTATGATCTCTGGTTGATTGCTTTTCTATTATCGTTGTTTTACCAATTGTATTTAGACCAGCTAGAAGTATTGCAGATTTCACCTGAGCAGATGGTGTTTTGAGAACCTCAGTAATTGGTTTTAGTAGGTCTGTTCCAAATACTGTGATTGGCAAATATCCTATATTTAACTCACCAAATTGGGCGCCCATTCGTTTTAGAGGATTTAGAACCCTATCCATGGGTCTGGAACAAAGAGAACTATCACCAGAAAATAATGTGCTAAAGGGATGGGAAGCTACCATACCCATCAGGAGCCGGGCTGCCGTTCCAGAGTTTCCGAGGTCTAGTATTTTATTAGATTGAGAGAGGCCGCCAACACCTCTTCCGGAAATTATCCAAACCCCATTTTTTTCGTCCTTTTCAATATCTACTCCTAGGCACCTTAGTGCGTGAACGGTGGCTATAACATCATCAGATTCAAGTAGCCCTTTTACTTTTGTTTCTCCAATCGCTGACGCACCAATCATCAGTGAACGGTGAGATATGGATTTATCACCCGGAATAAGAGCCTCACCGACAACCTTTTCAGAAAAATGGGAAGTGACTGTTATCATTTAATATACTCTCTTTCTAACCCAATTAGGTTATAAATGATTGTAAGAGTTAACATAAGAACAAAACTACTTCCAGTTTCAAAGAATCCCCTTGATATAAGGTTTCATAGATATAATTAATATCCAGGATTAGAAAAAATAAAAAAAATTTTGACAGAATTACTTTAAAGTGGCAATTGGGAAAAGGATTATTAACTGACTTTATAAATCAGCAGAGAAATAGTAGGCCTTATTTTAGGAGGAAATAAAATTGGTAAAAAAAGAATGGGGTAAAAAACACTTCTGCCCAAAGTGTGAAATAAAGTTTTATGATATGAACAAGGAAGTATTAACTTGTCCTAATTGTGGCGCTGATTACAAACCTGAAAAAAAGAGTGGCAGAAGAGGCCCCGCCAATCCAACACCAAGAATAGAACCTAAAATAGCGCCCGATCAAACAACCGAGGAAGAATTAATAGAGGTAGAACTGGATAAAAATTTGATTGATGATGATGATGATGAAGATCAACAATCTGATAGCGATCCCAGTATTATGGAAGATACCTCAGATATAGGTGGGGATGAAGAGGATATCGGAGAAGTCATTGGATCTGTAGAAGAAGCTGGAGAAAAAGAATAGATTAAGAATTACCGCAAGGGACTTTTCCGAATCTGGGATCTCGTGTTTACAGCGTTATACACTTAACCCCAAATAATCCTTGAAATATAGTAATGGCTAAATATGCTATTGGCCGTTAATTAGTTGATAAAACAGAACAAAAACACCGTCTTATAAGGGGCCGTAGCTCAGTTGGGAGAGCGCTACAATGGCATTGTAG
>PTLG01000196.1 GCA_002937995.1 Alphaproteobacteria bacterium MarineAlpha3_Bin7
AGGAAAGATTTCATATTGTTTTTTGTCGCTTTTCAAATCTAGTGACTCAAGCAGAGACAAAAGCAACGATAAGCAATATTAAGCTAAATTTATAATATCTGTAATATTTTGGTACAGCAAAATAAATAGTTTGAGTCATATTTGATTAATAATAAATAGTGTAGAATATTTCGTAAATAATATATAATCAGATAATGCGGGTGGAGAGCGAATGGCGCAAATTGTAGACGTTCTTTTCATAAATCCAGGAGATAGAAAAGAGACATATCAGGGTCTTGGGGATGGTTTTGCGGCCATTGAACCCCCAGTCTTTGCAGGCTTGTTTGCCACTTATTTAAGAAAAAAGGGTTGTCATGTAGCCATATATGATGTTCCAGCGATGCAAGTTAGTGCTGCTGATGCGGTCAAAACAGTTTTAGAAGAATTTGAAGCAAAGTTAATTGTATTGGTTGTATACGGATTACAGCCATCGGCATCTACGCAAAATATGACAGCTGCTGGAAATATTGCCCAAAAGATTAAGGAGTCGAACCCTGGCGCTAAAATTATGATGACGGGTACACACCCCGCTGCATTACCTTATGAAACAATGAAGTCGGAAGCTATTGACTTCGTAGTCGACCTAGAGGGGCCAGTAACAATATATAAAACTTTAATGTCGCTTAAAAATAATGGATCACGATTTTTTGATATACCCAGTTTATGGTGGAAGGATCAAGATAAGATTATAAAGCCCAAGTTTGCTCAGCCTTTGGTCAAGGATCTAGATAACGAAATGCCTGGGATAGCCTGGGATTTGCTTCCAATGGAAAAATATAGGGCGCACAATTGGCATTGTTTTGACCACATCGAGGAGAGGTCTCCCTATGCCTCAATCCACACTAGTTTGGGTTGCCCCTTCAAATGCAGTTTTTGCTGTATAAATGCACCTTTTGGAAAATCCTCCTACCGAATGTGGAGTCCTGATAAAGTAGCTCAAGAAATTGATTTTCTTGTCAATAATTTTGGAGTGAAAAACTTAAAATTCGTCGACGAAATGTTTGTGCTAAATCACCAGCACGTTTTAGGAATATGTGATCGGTTAATTGATAGGAGCTATGATCTTAATATTTGGGCTTATGCGAGAGTAGATACGATTAAGCCAAAGTTTTTGTCAAAATTAAAGAGAGCAGGAATTAACTGGCTATGTTTGGGAATAGAGAGTGCCAGCGATTATGTAAGAGACGGGGCATCTAAGAATTACAGTAATAATGATCTTAGAAATATTGTAAAAAATATTCAGGATTCTGGCATTTATGTGATAGGTAATTTTATTTTTGGCCTTCCAGATGATAGTCTAGATAGAATGGGGGAGACGCTGGAATTAGCCTTAGAATTGAATTGTGAGTTTGCTAATTTTTATTCTGCAATGGCTTATCCAGGTTCGGCACTTTATAAGGGTGCTATCGCTGAGGGGGCTGACCTTCCTGATACATGGAAAGATTATTCTCAACACGGATATAATACAAAACCCCTAAGTAACAAATACTGTAGTTCCGCACAAATATTGGAATTTAGAGATCACGCTTTTCAAAAATATTTTACCCATGATCCTTATTTGGCATTGGTAGAACAAAAATTTGGGAAAGAAGTGGTTGATCATATATCAGAAATGCTTGCAATACCTTTGAAAAGAAAGTTGTTGGAAGAAAACAAAGCAGCTTAGATGAGGCCCTAAATTTAAGGAAGCAGATGCAGATCAACGATTTGGAAAATAAGGCTCTTTGGCTGAGGCAGGAGTTGTGGAAGATGGTGATGCGTAAGGGCAAGGGTCACATACCTTCGGCTTTTTCATGCGTAGAAATATTAATAGCCCTTTACTATGGTGGTTTCGCCAAGGTATTTCCTGGGGAACCAAAACATCCAGATAGGGACCGGATAATAGTAAGCAAGGGGCATGCTGCTATCGCTCAATATCCAATTTTGGCAGATTACGGTTTTTTCGATAAGTCTGAGCTGACCAAATACACGGAGCCAGGTGGTTTATTAGGGATGTATGCTGACTTTCGAATTCCTGGGATTGAAGGAATTTCAGGATCGCTCGGTCATGGTGTTGGTATGGGAGCGGGGTATGCGTTGGCTGCAAAGAGTGATCAATCTTTTCATAAAAGTTTTGTGATAGTAGGTGACGGCGAATGTTATGAGGGCTCTATCTGGGAATCTGCTATGTTTGCTGCTCATCATAATCTCAAAAATCTTATTGTTATAGTTGATTGCAATGAATTGTGTATATTGGGAAAAACTGACGAACTTTTGTCACTAGGGGATTTAAAGAGTAAGTGGATGAGTTTTGGTTGGGAGGTGGCCAGTGTTAATGGGCACTCATTTGAGGAACTTCTTAGAGCATTTTCGAAAGTAGGCAGCAAATCTAAAAAGCCCCTTGTTATAATTGCCAATACAATAAAAGGCAGTGGGATTTCCTTTATGGAGGGAAAGGCCGAGTGGCACAATAAAATTCCTAGTCCTGTTGAGCTTTCCCAAGGTAATGCCGAACTAGGTATAGTCGAGTTTGAATAAACGTTATGCTTGATAATGATCCTGAAAAAAAGAAACTAATGAGAGATGTGGTAATTGACCAAATTTATAATGCGGCAACAACTGATCGTAACATAGTTTTTATCAGCGCGGACTTTGGTGCTCAGTCATTGGATAAATTTAGGAATGAATTACCTGATCAATTTATTCATGCTGGAATTTCCGAACAAAATATGGTCGACTTATCCTCAGGATTGGCCATAAGCGGAAAACAAGTATTTTTATACGCCATGGCGCCCTTTATAACTGCCCGTTGTTATGAGCAAATAAAATGTTCGCTATCTGCAATGAATCTCCCAGTTACCTTGATAGGGGTAGGGGTTGGCTTGGGTTATGACCATTCTACCCTAACCCATTTCACTCCTGAAGATATTGCCTGCATGAGAGCTTTAAATGGAATAGAAATTCTAAGTCCATCCGACCAAAAGTCTGCCGAAGTTATTGCCGCAAATGCAGTTACTAATCCAGCTTTTAGATACTTAAGATTAGAGCGAAACGCACATGACCAAATATATAACGATGAATTTATAAACTGTTTAGATACTGGTTTTTATGAAATCAGCAGAGGTGATCGAGTTGCAATTGTTTCTTATGGAGCTCTTTTGCATAAGGTTATAGAAGCTAGGGACGACCTAAAAAAAGCAGGTCTAGAAGTAGGAGTGATAGATTTATACAGGGTGAAAAGGATAAATGTACACAAACTATTTGAACATTTATCTAGTTACAAATCATTGCTGACGGTTGAGGAACATATATTGGATGGAGGATTTGGCGGTGCTATATTAGAAGCTTTGGCAGATAATGGATTACAAATGAAAGTAAGGCGTTTGGGGCTAAGTGATGGCTTTACCGTTGTCAATGGTGATCGAGATCAGCTTCATAAGTTTTACGGTGTGGATACAGGGGATATTATAAGTGCCGTAATGGAGTTAGAAAAAAATTAGAAACATGGATAATAAAAAAATTGTAGTTACTTCTAGAAGTTTTTCTGCTCATCCGAAATTACGGGAAGAGTTGCTTTCATTATTCCCAAATACCAAATTTAACGATCGAGGTACTATTGTTGGAGAGAAGGATTTAGCAAAATTTCTTTCTGGAGCAGACGGAGCTATTGTTGCATTAGATCCTATAAAATTAAGTCTGTTAAATCAGTGTCCGGATTTAAAAATTATATCAAAATTTGGGGTGGGGATGGACAATGTGGATAGAGAAGCTTGTAAAATTACAGGTGTAGCAATTGGTTGGACCGGTGGTTTAAATCGGAGGGGAGTCGCAGAGATGGCCCTTTGTTATATGATTGGATTAAGTAGACATATTTTTTTTTCTGCAAGAGATCTGCGTGGCTCGAACTCGTGGATAAAGGATGGTGGGCAAGACCA
>PTLG01000197.1 GCA_002937995.1 Alphaproteobacteria bacterium MarineAlpha3_Bin7
TGGCAAGTTGTGCAGGGTTTGGCTCGCTACTACTAATTTATCAAACTCCTCGTTGGTAAGAAGGCCCTTTCTTATCTTATCTGAGGCTATCTCAGTTTGTTCTGATAGAATTCTAGCTGCTAATTGTTCGGCAGACATTTCGAGGGAAAAGAAGCCTACAACAGCGCCTGCCGAATTTTCAGCTGAGTTATTGTCGTCTCTTTTATAACAGTCGTAAGCAGCATTAAATGCAATATTCGTTGCCAAAGCAGTTTTACCCATTGATGGGCGCCCAGCTAATATAACTAAGTCCGATTGATGCAATCCACCTATGATCGTATCTATATCGGTCAAGCCGGTAGAAACACCCGCAACCTTTCCGTCACTCCTATGCGCAGCTTCAGCCATTTCAATCGCTGATATAACTGAGGACTTAAATGGCTGAAATCCTCCATCAAATTCTCCTGTTTCAGACAATTCATATAAATTTTGCTCAGCCTCCTCAATTTGTTGGCTAGCACTATAATCGACATCCGAGGAATAGGCACTGTTAACCACTTTATGTCCGAGATCAATAAGTTCTCTTTTAACAAATAGGTCATGAATATGTTTTCCGTATTCACCCGCATTTATTACGTTAACCATTGAGGCTGCTAGTTCTACCAAGTACTGGTTTCCTCCAATATCTGCTAGGCTTCCATCTTGCTCAAAAAAGTTTTTTAAGGTTATTGGGTCAGCTATTTGTCCTCGTTCAATAAGCTTAGAGACTGACTCATATATCTTTCCGTGAATAGGATCGGAAAAGTGATCACCGCGTAAATAATCTGAAACGCTATCATAGGCATTGTTATTTGATAGTATTGCCCCTAAGAGAGCCTTTTCAGCCTCAAAGTTATGTGGTGGGGTTCGAGCCATAGTTTCCCTACCATCCTCTATGGCTCCTGTTGGAAAAGACGAGATTTCTGCTGGGGTCGTAATCATTATTGAAACTTACATCTATAAGGTAAAAGCGTGAAGACAGAATCGATTCACAGGGCTGAGGATATCGGGGATAACTTTTTCGGCAGCGATTATTGAAAGCTATTATTTCTTAATTGTTACTATTTTATTTTTTGATACTTCTATATAGTCGCGTGTAATTGGTATTATGCCACTCTGCTTTGTTAACTGAATTTGATACACAGTCATACCCAAATATCTAAAGGCTATTTCGCTGGCCGCCAGATAAAATTCCCACATTTTACAAAAACGTTCATCATAGAACGACTTAATAATTTCTCTATTTTTTTTAAATCTTAAACGCCAATGACGTAATGTATTCGCATAATGTGGTCCTAAAAATTCTATGTCTGTAATAAAAAAGCCAGTCTTTTCAATATTTTTGGATATTTCTGAAAGTGCAGGAATATATCCACCAGGAAAAATATATTTTCTAATCCAGGGGTCTGTTACGCTGGGAGGTGTATTCCTGCCAATTGTGTGAAGTAATATGACACCATCATCTGATAAAAGTTTTTCCAATTTCTCAAAAAATATCTTATATTGATTAATACCAACATGCTCAAACATTCCAACAGACACTATTCGGTCAAAAGTTCCAGTTAGTTTCCTGTAATCCTGGAGTTTAAACGTTACTCTGTCAGATAGATGCTCTTCGATCACTCTTTGTTGTGAAACCCTAAGTTGGTTTAGAGAAAGAGTAACTCCTGTTACATTGACCTCATAGTTTTTTGCCAAAAATAAGCCCATTCCACCCCAGCCTGATCCGATATCCAGAACATGTTGACTGCCTTTTAAATTAAGTTTTGCGGCTATATGAATTTTTTTTTGTTCTTGTGCGCTCTCAAGGTCTGAGGAAGGGGTGTTAAAATAAGCACAAGAATACTGTAAATCTTTATCCAAAAACATACTGTATAGTTCATTAGATAAATCGTAGTGATGTGAAACATTTTTATGAGAAGTGATAATCGGATTGTATTGTTGAAATCTTCTAAATAGTTTTCGGTAGGGCTCTAAAAATTCGTACATACCACTTTTATTTTTATTTTCTAAATTTGTACCAAAAAGACTTAGCAAATCAAAAATAGTCCCATTTTCAAACATTATTCTCCCGTCCATATATCCTTCGCCAAGGGCTAAGGATGGGGAAAATACTAGTTTCCAGGAAATGAGATTATCGGTAAAACGGATGGTTACACTTAAACCTTCTTCACCGCCAAACACGTGACGCTTGCCGTAGGAATCAATTAGAGTAAGCGTCCCAAGTTTAATCAGCTTTCTTAATATAAACTTCAGAATTAGCACAATAAAGCCCCACTTGAAGCCTTGTAAAAAGTAACTTAGCTTGACCCTGAAATGTAACAACAAAAACTAATTAGTTTCAAGTTTGATTTGTAGCAGGGGGGTATTATACAAATATTGGATTTTTTCTTTTCATCATATCATTTGAGTTTTGTATAGGGAAAAGAAATCATTAGCTCAAAATTGCCATAGATTTTAAACGTTTTTCTAAGACTCTTCATCTTTTTCAGGTTCCGCAATTACAGCTTCTCCTGTTTCGGTCTGTATTTTAGCCTCTTCCTCGGATCTCGCGACATTGGCTATTACTTCCACATAGATTTCTGGGTGCAACGCTATGGAGACGTTGTGAATTCCTACTGACTTAATAGGCTTATTTAAGCTTATTTGGTTGCGGTCCAATTCATAACCCATATCCTTGAGAGTGTTTTTAATGTCTCTACTATTTACCGAACCATATAGTTGTCCACTATCTCCGGCCTGACGCACCAATATCAGAATTTCCCCTTTTATCTTTGAAGCAACTTTTTCAGCTTCTGCTTTTGTTTCTATATTTTTTGCTTCAATTTCAAGCCGTTTGTTTTCAAAAGAAGCCTTGTTTTCGTTACTAGCGGGTACTGCTTTTTCATTAGGAAATAGAAAGTTTCTTGCATATCCAGGTTTTACTCTAACGACATCACCCATTATACCTAAGTTTTCAACGCGTTCTAAAAGTATCACCTCCATAAATTCCTCCTTATGCTAATTAGCAATTAACTACCTTTTTCATTGGGTCTAAGTCCGAACCACTTCTTAAAGAAACCAATTATAAATACAACTAGTAAAGGCCATCCCAATATAAATATTACAGTATAAGTAAAAGTAATCAATAAACCAGAAAAGGACGCGTTGCTAGCTAGAATGTGAATACAACCTAGTCCAGCGTATACAAAAGGGACAGCAAATATTACTGTTAAATTTTGTCCAATATATTCTGTGTTACCATTGCTTATAAAACCAACTAAGAAAGCTAAAATAAAACCCCAATAAACCCATTCTGGGACGAAGAGATTTTTGTACATTGGTGTGGGGCGGATTGCTAATTGATATTTGATTAGAAGTTTTTGGGCTAGGACACAGTTTACAGTCAACATAACTATCCAGATGGCTGCTACCATACCTGGGAATATGGAGGTCAATAGATTAAATGATTCTGTGTTAATCAACTTAATATTATTAGCTAAAAGTGTTTTTAATGTATTTCCAACCATTTCATTAATGTTTGGGTGCCTAAATGAATAAAATATGAGTATTAGGGAAACCAAGCATGAGGCATATAGAATTATAGGGGCCAGACTCTTGCCCGCAGGGTGCCATAATTTTTGACCACTATCTCCGTCAGAATATTTTAGAGCGTAACTGATTATTAGCCAGTAGGGAATAGCTATGGATATAGAAAAAAATCCGCCAATCAATGGATTTGACATAAAAATAACCGTTAAGATTGAAGAGGTGCCAGCTACAATACTTGTTTTTTTTCCTAGCGATAGGCCAGCCATAAACAGAGGTAAAGCAGAAAAATTAGCTAAAATAACCCCTGGTAGTGACCCATATTGACCACTTACATATGAAGCACCACTTATTAGCCCAGCTAATAAACCAAAACCTATATTTTTATCCATAAGTCCTTA
>PTLG01000198.1 GCA_002937995.1 Alphaproteobacteria bacterium MarineAlpha3_Bin7
GGTAAAAACACTACTTAATTATTGGCCAGATTCGACTCATACACAGTTACAAGCTTGGATTGCAAAAAATGTTACACTAGGAAACTTGGTTAAGGGAGAGCTGAAGCTTTTAGGCAAATTGTCAGACAATAATGAGCTAAATATAAGTAAAATAGGGGGGGGGGGTGATTTTGGTAATTTAAATGTTAAGTCCTCAGATTTCATGAGCGCGCTATCCCAAGGGGAGGGTACATTTTCCTTTGATAATAATAATCTGGCAATTCAATTACGTACAGCTCAGGGAAAGGAGGTGGCGCTGCGACAAGGATACATCAATTTCAAGGGCTTGGATGGCAAAAACCCCGAGATTGCCGTTTCTTATAACTTGGAGGGTACCCTAGGTTCGATGCTTAAATTCCTTCAAGTAGATGAAACAGAGTTAAATACAAAAAATAACCTTAACCCATACAACTTCGAGGGACTTGGTAATACAAGTGTTAATTATAGAATTCCCTTGGGTGCAGGTGTTACAAGGAAGGATATCCAATTCACCGCTGAAAGTACTTTGATCAATGTCTCAGCTCCTAAAATATTTCAGGATAAGAATTTTAGTGAGGGACATTTTACTGTTAAGGTAAATAATCAAAAAGTTGATATCCAGGGCAGCGGTAAATTAGGTGGGCAGGATACTAGCGTAAAATGGGAGGAGTTTTTTGACGAGAAACAGGATAAACCTATTCATTTTGAGTTGTCAGGTAAGCTGGATGCTCGAGATATACTAGTCTATTTACCTGCACTATCTTTGACCAAAAAGCACAGATATGTGTCTGGCTCGACTCATTATGTTGTGAAGGCCAACCTAAGACCAGATTTTTCAGGGACTGCTCTAATATTCCTTGATCTGGAGGGCTTAAAAATAGATATACCGCAATTCGATTGGACAAAACCTAGGGACTCTGACGGCAGCGCAAAGTTTACAGTTAGGTTATCTGATAACGGCCTTGTTAATTTTACGGGAGGCTCAATTACGGGCAAAGATTTTAAATTTAGTGGAAAATTTAATATCAAAAGCCCAGACAAATTTTCCATTAAAGCTGACACTATAAAATTTGGTCGTAATCAGTTATCTGGTTCTTTTATAAAAAGTAACGGGGGAGCAACTATCAAGTTGGGCGGTGATCGGTTAAGTCTTACTAAAATATTAGAAGGGCAAAAAACCAATACTAAAAATTACGTTCGCCGTAAATCCGTAACAATTTTGCTAAATGATCTGAAAAAATTAGAAGTAACCCCCGGTAACTTCTTGAATAATGTTAATGCTAAACTTGAATATGATGGTTTGGTCTGGAAATCTATCGAGCTGTTTGCAGAGAGCTTAGACGAGAGAGATTTTCAAATAAAAATGTACCCAAATGGTGCAGGTAGAAAGTTACTTGTAATATCAAAAGATGCTGGGGAAATCTTGCGAGTTTTTGGTGCTTACAAAAGTTTGATTGGGGGGAAGTTAAAAATAGAGGGACAGTTTGAGGATATGTCGGTTGACAGTAAGTTAAAAGGGAAGGCAGAAATTCACTCTCCTTTTAGATTGGTAGATGCACCAATATTCGCAAAGCTTTTAAGTTTTGCTTCCATAACAGCGATACCCTATGAGAATTTAATTGGCGCGGGGGTTAGATTTTTAAAATTTTCAATCCCGAATTTTACTTTGCAAGATGGTTTTGTAGAATTTTCTGAAGCTAAGGCTAGCGGAACCAGTATAGGTGTTACTGCCCAAGGCCAAATGGATTTGGATGCGGATACTATGGAAATCACAGGTTCTATCGCACCACTAGATATGATAAATAGTTTTTTGGGCAAACTTCCAGGTCCTTTGGGTGAAGCACTTTCAGGCGGTGAGACTGGAGGTGGTGTGTTTGCCGCCGAGTACAAAATGTCTGGTCCTGTTGAAGACCCAGAAATAATGACTAATCCATTATCTGCTATTACACCTGGTATATTTAGAAAAATATTTGAGATCTTGCCAGTTTTTCCATCTTCTCGGGGACCGACGCCTAATTGGCCTGACCCAGGCGATCAGAATTAATTTTGCTATTTTCTTTTAATATCTAAATTAGTTTAATCAAAAGATGACGTTTTTTTCCGACGGATAGTTTTATAAATCCATCTTGGTTTTCAGCTGCATCAGAAATAGCCTCAAGTTCATTTTCTATTATTTTATCGTTTATTCTAAAGCCTCCCCCTTTAATTAATCTTCGTGCTTCAGCTTTAGACTTTACTAATTCTGTTTTATTTAAAAGTTCAAAGGCTGGGACTCCAGCGGTCAAGTCTTCCCGAGACAAATTAGTAGTGGGTAAATCCGAGCTAAATTTACTATCTGAAAAAGTATCACGAGCAACTTTTTCAGATGCTAGCGCTATTTCTTTTCCATGGCATAAGGAAGTAACCTCCGTTGCTAGCATTATTTTTGCTTCATTGAGTTCGGATCCTCTTATTTTCTCAAATTTTGAAATCTCGTCTAAATTTACCTCAGTAAATAATTTCAAAAATTTACAAACATCTTGATCGTCGGTATTTCGCCAATACTGCCAAAACTCATATGCGGGTGTGCGTTCTTGATCAAGCCATATTGCACCCGAAGCAGTTTTTCCCATTTTTGCACCTGAAGAACTGGTCAAGAGTGGCGAAGTAAGCCCTAAAAGATTAAGTCCATCGGTCTTTCTGCCCAATTCTATGCCATTAATAATATTACCCCATTGGTCAGATCCACCCATTTGCATATTGCATTTGTATCTTCTGGCTAGCTCCAGAAAATCAAAAGCTTGCAAAACCATATAGTTAAATTCCAGGAACGAGAGAGGTTGTTCTCTCTCAAGACGTAACTGAACACTATCGAATTTAATCATTTTATTGATAGTAAAATGCTGGCCATATTCTCTTAGAAAATCAATATAGCTTAGACGGTCTAACCAATCGGCATTGTCAACCATGATTGCATCTGATTTTTTTGAGCCAAATTCCAAGTAGTTAGAAAAACATTTTTTTATACCTTCCATATTTTTATTAATTATTTCGGAAGTTAATAATTTGCGACTCTCGTCTTTACCTGAGGGATCTCCAACCTTTGTTGTGCCACCACCCATTAATACAATGGGTTTATTTCCAGTTTTTTGAAACCACCTGAGCAACATTATTTGAAGCAGGCTACCAGCATGAAGGGTGGGCGCTGTACAGTCAAAACCGATATAAGCTATTAATTTTTCATCAGAGGCTAGTTTATCCAGCGTATCAAAATCAGAGCAGTCCTGAATGAAGCCCCGGTCAGAAATTATTTTTAGAAAATTTGATTGAAAATTTGTCATCAACTTTGATTTTATAGTCTGGTGGTTAATAGAAAACAAAAACACCTTTAACACATACAGCATTGCGGTACAACGGCAAGACAAGCATAATTGAATAGATAATGTTAGAGAAGCACACAAAAGCAATTGGCTTAATGAGTGGAACATCTGCAGATGGCGTTGATGTCGCTTACATTGATACTGATGGAAAGGAGTTTGTCTTTTTTGGTCCTTCGCAGAGTTTTGGATTTCCCAGGGTGTTGAAGGATAGGCTAATAAATACAAAAGTAGATGATGAGACTAATTCAATAATTGAGAAAGACTTAACACTGTTCCATTTTGAATCAATAAAAAAATTTATGAAAATCAATAACTTAAGTAAGGACAACATCGATTTGGTAGGTTTTCATGGACATACGATTTATCACAACCCTAGAGATAGGATAACTGTTCAGTTAGGGGATGGAAAGTTGTTGGCAAGGTCTCTGGAAATACCTGTAATAAATGATTTTCGCTCTGAAGATGTGAAGAATGGGGGGGAAGGTGCACCACTTGCACCAATATTTCACTCCGTCTTGGCAAAGACATTAG
>PTLG01000199.1 GCA_002937995.1 Alphaproteobacteria bacterium MarineAlpha3_Bin7
TGTATATTAACCAATATATGCTTTTCTATAGTGCTCTCTTTGATATTGAACGGCCTTTGTAATGAACTCCTTAATACTTTAACGAAGCTATCCTCTATATTCCAATTCTGTTCCGCTTCGGCTACTTTTGACAATATTTGATTTTTTTTTAGGCGCACAGAAAGACCCATATTTTGAGAAGCAAGAGCCTGTATACTTTTTAGAGACCGTTCGGTATTATCTAGCCTTAAAAGTTCAACTAGTGTGGCAATGTCCCCCACTAATCCATAGGCTAATTTTCTACTAACTTTAGCCCAATGTGTTTCATAAAAAATTGTTGCAGAAACTAGCTGTAATATAATAAGTGGCATTACAATTATAAGTAATGCTCTTCCCAATAGACTTTTTGGTAAAAAGTTTTTTATCATAATTTTCTATCTATTTATCATGACTAATCTGGTCGGAGCACATATCCTTTGCCTCGCACAGTGTGCAAATATCTTGGGCTTTTGGGATCAAGCTCGATCTTCTGCCTCAAGCGATTTATTTGCACATCTATAGCCCTTTCTCCACTGTTTAAATCTAGCCTATTATTTAATTCTTCCCTACTAAATACTTCTCCTGGATCAGAGGCAAGTATTCCAAGTAATTTTGCTTCACCACTCGTAAGATTAATAATGTCTTCCCCTTCAAATAGTTCTAATCTCTCTAAATCAAACCGTAAAACTCCCAATAGAGCCTCAGTCGGAGTAAGTGTGCTATCGGTTGGAATTCGCCTAAGTATACTATTTATTCTGAGCAAAAGTTCCCGTGGCTCAAAGGGTTTTACCATATAATCGTCAACACCGGCTTCAAGACCTTGAATTCTATCTTGTGATTCACCCATTGCTGTGAGCATTAATATTGGAATATCCTTAAATGAGTTGTTTTGTTCTCTTATTGAGTAAGCAAACTCCAACCCACTTTCCCCAGGCATCATTAGATCCATTACCAAAAGATCAAAGGATATATTTTTCATAACAGCTCTCGCACTATCTGCACTTAGAGCTCCAGTGACGCGAAATTTGTTTTCAATCAGGTATTTTTGCAACAAATCAAGAAGACGGTCATCGTCGTCTACAATTAAAACATGAGGCATATTGGTATTCATCAGATTACTCTAAAACACTATAAACACATAGCAACAACTAATAAGATAGCTAATATAAGTTATTAATATTAACATGGAGATCAAAACCATACGTTATCAGATTGTCAGGTTATAATGCGATCTGCTTGATAATTTCTATACTTGTTGGCATAAATGACTAAGTGATTTTTTATGCGCAGTATCTTTTTCAATTTTCTAAATTGGAGCATTAGATTTTATGGTGTCTACAGGGTTTGATGATAGGGATGGGTTGATTTGGTATGATGGTCAGATGGTGGAATGGCGAGAGGCCAACGTTCACATTTTAACTCACGCAATGCATTATGCGTCATGTGTTTTTGAGGGTGAAAGAGTCTATAACGGTAAAATTTTTAAACTTCAAGAACATAGTGAGAGGCTTATTAACTCAGCTAATATATTGGGTTTTGAAATACCATATTCTGTCTCAGAAATTGATGATGCTTGTATAAAAGCCTGCCAAGAAAACGGGATAGTCGATGGGTATGTCCGGCCTATAGCTTGGAGAGGAAGCGAAATGATGGGGGTATCAGCTCAGGATACCCAGATTCACTTAGCCGTAGCGGTTTGGCCTTGGCCTTCATACTTTTCTCCGGAAGCTCGTATGAAAGGCATTAGACTAAAAACATCAAAATGGAGACGTCCGCCGCCAGAATCAGCGCCCGTACATGCAAAAGCATCGGGACTTTATATGATTTGTACATTGTCAAAACACGAAGCTGAAGCTGATGGCTACGACGATGCCTTAATGCTAGATTGGAGAGGTTTTGTAGCCGAAGGCACTGGTGCCAATATTTTCTTTGTTATGTCTGACGGTAATCTTCATACTCCACCTCCCGACTGCTTTTTAAATGGAATTACCAGGCAAAGTGTTTTTGAACTAGCCGAAATACGAAACTATGAGATTATTGAGAGACATATAAAGCCTGAGGAAATTCACGACGCTAAGGAAGTTTTCGTAACGGGCACCGCTGCAGAAGTCACGCCAGTTGGAGAGATTGACGGAACAATAATTCCGGTAGGTCCGATTACAAAAACCTTGATGGAAGACTATGATAAATTAGTGGGCAAGCTTCCTGATAATGAGGCATCAGCTGCCTGACTTTTATAAGATTTAGTTGTCATTAATTTATAGAAGTAGTTTAGAGCAAATAAGAGCCTAAATCTTGAGATCTCACAGGCTAAAAACTAAGCTAGTAGTTAATGCAATTCAGCGGACTTGTGGCCGAATGAACCTACCCTTCTATGTTTTGAACAAAGGCGAAGAAAATGCTGGTAATATTTTTATTAAAATATTGATAACAGAAACTACCAGCAAGGTCTTGAGCCAAGTTAATGATTTCAATGGTGGAACTAGATGGGAACCTATAGGTCTAGAAAACTCTACAATCAGCAACTCAGAGGCAGACAAATATATAGAAAAACAAATTCATGTAGACCCCGACACCTGGGTCTTAGAAATAGAGGATAAAAATGAACAATTCAATATTACCGACCTCAATAACTAACTAAATTGGTTTTTTGACTAGTTGGCTACTTCTTCCCACTTATTCAAGGCATCTTCATCACTAGACCGTGCTTCCACCCACTTCACCCTAGATTTGTACTCTTCCTTTTTCCAAAATGGTGCTCTCGTTTTTAAATAATCGACAATATACTCGCATGAATTAAAGGCATCACTCCTATGAGCTGATGCAGTAGCAACAAAAACAATTTGGTCACTGGGGACCAATCTACCATATCTATGGATTATCAAACTATCCTTTAAGGTCCATTTTTCTTTAGCTTGCTTCTCAATCTTTATTAGCTCCTTTTTTGTCATTTCTGGATAATGCTCGAGAGTTAGGGAGTTTAAGGGCTCACTGGAATCGTACTCTCTAACAAGGCCCACAAAAGTACACACACCGCCCACCTGTTTGTGACCAGATAACATAACACTCAGTTCTCTAGAAACGTCAAAATCTTCAACTTGTAGCTTAATCATTTTTACCTCCCGTTACAGGGGGAAAAAAAGCTACCTCATCGCTATCACTAATAGGGGTATCTAAATTTGCATATTCTAGGTTTACAGCAACCTTCAACTCCTCAGAAGCCCTTAACCCTCTCTCATAGGATTCTCCTCGACTTTTCAATAAAATAATAAGCTCTCCGACAGTTTTTACACCATCGGGTAACGATATTTCTTCACCATCAAGCCCTATATCATCTCTTATCCAAGCAAAATAGAGTAGCTTCAATTTAAAACCTCACTAAAGGGTAAAAAGTCTACTAGGTCACCCTCTGATACTTTAACTATATCTTCACTCAATTCAACCAAACCATCTGAAGAAACCATAGAAGATAATATCCCAGATCCATCAAACGGAAACTTTTGCACCTTTAAGTTATTCTCTTTATCCCTAACTAAACTTACTCTCAACCACTCTCTCCGTCCCTTCTTTTTAGTAACTGAGAAAGCCGAAGGGATACTAAAATAATTGGGATGAATATCAACGGAGCCAGACAAAAGAAGTACCAAGGGTCGAGCAATCCTCAAAAATGTTACCATTACTGCTACTGGATTACCAGGCAAAGCAATGACGGGAACTTCACGACCAACATCATTGACGTATCCTAGGGCAATTGGCCTGCCCGGTTTGATCAATAGCTTCCAAAAATGTAATTTCCCCAACTCATTAATCGCAGTTCTTACGTGATCCTCCTCCCCCATTGAAACTCCACCAGAAGTCAACAATAAATCATTATT
>PTLG01000002.1 GCA_002937995.1 Alphaproteobacteria bacterium MarineAlpha3_Bin7
ACCATAGTGACCCACTCGGGCGGAAGGCCCGCTTCCAGCAAAATATCGATAAAAGTCTTGCACATCAAAGGGGTAGGTGGCGCAGGTTTTACGACTACTGGGCAGCCAACAGCAACAGCAGGAGCCACTTGATGGACAATCAAATTAAATGGATGATTAAATGCACTAACTGCAACTACCACTCCAATGGGCTCATATTGTGTAAATGCAACTCGACCCTGAGAAGAAGCGTTAACACCCATTGGTATTACATTACCACCTTGGGTTCTCAATTCTTCTACGCAAGTCTCAACACCGTCAGCGCCTCTGTCAATTTCTACCAAAGAGTCCTGTAGTGGTTTCCCCCCCTCTTTTGCGGAGGCCAGAGCTAACTCCTCTCTTCTCTCTCTTATAAGCTCAGCGGCATTTCGCAGTATTTCAATTCGTTTTGCCTTAGTTAGCCATTTACTTCGGTCTTGAAATAAAGCATGTGCGCCGGCAAGGGCAGATTCTATGCCTGTTTCGTTTGTTGTTTCCAACTCACCAAGCACCTCCCCATCAAATGGAGCATTGACAGTTAACTTTCCCATAAACAATTTCCTCCGCCAACTTTATCGGAATTGTAGGTTATGATTAGGGGTGCCTGCAATGCTAAAATACAGTAAACCAATATTTACTTTGCTTCGCTATTAAACCATGTTACCTAGTAAACGTGGTTCTTGGAGTTAGTAAAATTATAATCGTTCAGAAATCCTAGTACTAACAAGAGATATGGATGAGTAATTAACAAAGATGGGTAAGAAAACAAATCTAGTTGGGGAAATAATACAGGACCCCAAAGTTAAGCCTCTTTCCCCGCACCTCCAGGTATATAGGCCGCAAATTACCTCAGTTTTGTCTATTACCCATAGGATGACAGGTGTCGTCCTCTCAGTCGGGTCCTTAGGTTTGGCCAGTTGGATAATAGCAGGGGCTTTTGGTGAACAAGTGTTTTCTGTTGCTCAGTTAATAATTTCTTATTGGATCAGCCAACTTTTATTGTTTGCCTGGACATTATGTCTGTTTTATCACCTGCTCAACGGAATAAGGCATTTATTTTGGGATGCTGGAAAGGGATTGGAAATATCTCAGGTAACTTGGAGCGGTTGGTTTGTTGTAAGTTCGGCGTGTGTTTTAAATATAATATTTTGGTTAATTGCCTATGGTTTTTTTGCAAAGTTGGTCTAGATAAGTTGCGGTTGACATACAGTTATATAAATACAACTTAACACATAGATATAGCTTTATTGGGAGTAGAAGATGGCGAGAGAAGGTGTCTCTCATTGGTGGTATCAGCGGTTAACCGCAGTTGCATTAGCACCACTTACCTTATGGTTTGTTTGGTCAACAATCCAATTGATGGGAGTTGATTTAGCTGGCTTTAGGGCTTGGCTAAGCGGGCCCGTAAATTTAGTGCTTTCGACATTATTTGTTTGCACACTGTTTTATCATATGAAATTAGGAATTCAGGTAATCATTGAGGACTATGTTCACGATCATGTCTTGAATTCTTTGGGATTAATTGCGACCAATATAGTTTCGGTGGTTTTCTGTGTTTTGACCGTAGTTTCAATTTTTGTAATTGTTTTTGGAAGTTGAGTCGGAAATGGCTAAGACTTACGATATAATAGAACATATTCATGACGTGGTGGTAGTAGGTGCAGGTGGAGCAGGTTTGAGAGCTACACTGGGTATGACAGCTGAGGGTTTGTCTACAGCTTGTGTGACAAAAGTATTTCCTACTCGTAGCCATACGGTAGCCGCTCAGGGTGGCGTAGGAGCCGCGCTTGGTAACATGCAAGAGGATAGTTGGCAGTGGCATATGTATGATACGGTTAAGGGGGCTGATTGGTTAGGAGATCAGGATGCAATAGAATATATGTGCCGAGAGGCACCTGCAGCGGTATATGAACTAGAAAATTTTGGAGTACCTTTTTCTAGGACTGATGAAGGGAAAATATATCAAAGACCATTCGGCGGGCATATGAAGAATTTTGGTGAAGCGCCAGTTGAGCGAGCCTGTGCCGCTGCCGACCGGACAGGTCATGCAATACTTCATACACTCTACCAACAGTGCTTAAAATATAACGCAGAATTTTTTGTCGAGTACTTTGCTATTGATTTAATTATGGACGAAGAGGGCAATTGCAGAGGTGTATTGGCGTGGAATCTTGCAGATGGAACAATGCACAGGTTTTTGGGTAAGCTTACAGTATTAGCGTCAGGTGGTTATGGTCGTAGTTATTTTTCAGCAACTTCAGCGCACACCTGTACTGGTGATGGTCATGGGATGGTTGCTAGAGCAGGGCTACCCTTGCAGGATATGGAGTTTGTGCAATTTCACCCCACTGGAATTTACGGATCTGGCTGCCTTATTACTGAGGGTTCTAGAGGCGAAGGTGGATATCTAACCAATTCCGAAGGTGAGGCCTTTATGGAAAGATATGCCCCCACAGCTAAAGACCTTGCCTCTAGAGATGTAGTTAGTAGAGCTATGACAGTTGAAATTCGAGAGGGGAGAGGTGTGGGAGATGATAATGACCATATTCTTTTACACTTGGAGCATCTAGGGGAGGATGTTTTACACAAAAGGCTTCCAGGAATTACTGAAACAGCAAGAATTTTTGCTGGGGTTGATGCAAGTCAGGAGCCGATCCCAGTTTTACCTACCGTTCACTACAACATGGGGGGAATACCGACAAACTACCATGGGGAAGTTTTGCGACCCACGTTAAACGATCCAGATGCAATTTGTCCCGGTCTGATGTCTATAGGGGAGGCGGCCTGTGTATCGGTGCATGGGGCCAATAGACTTGGAACGAATTCTTTGATTGATCTTGTTGTTTTTGGAAGAGCTGCGGCTCTAAGAGCCAAAGACATTTTGAAAAATTATGATTTAAATAAGCCAATTGACAATAATTCACTAGAATCTGGTTTGGAGCGGTTTGATAGCTTAAGGTATTCTGATGGTAAGCAAAGTACTGCAGACGTTCGTCTTAACATGCAACGAATTATGCAAAATAACGCGGCGGTTTTTAGAACTTCTGAGATATTGACGGAGGGTTGTGAATTGATTGATAAGGCGGGGGCTGCGATGAAGGATTTAAAAACAAAAGATAGATCTTTAATTTGGAACTCTGACCTTGTTGAAACACTTGAGTTGGAAAATCTTATGGCCTGTTCTAAGACCACGCTGTACTCTGCCGAGGCTAGAAAAGAGTCTCGGGGTGCTCAGGCTCATGAGGATTATCCAGACAGAGATGATGAAAATTGGATGAAACATACGTTGGCCTGGTTGAGGGAGGACGGGAGCGTCAACTTGGATTACAGACCAGTTCATACGTACACACTAACCGACGATGTTGAATATATTGAGCCGAAGGCTCGGGTTTATTAATTAAGTTTTAGATTGAGGTAACCTTATGGTTGAATTTACACTACCAAAAAATTCAAGAGTCATGAAAGGAGCTGTGTTTACATCTCCCACTAGTGCTAAAAATATTCGTAAGTTTAAGATTTATAGGTACGATGCCGATACTGGAAAGAATCCTCGTTTGGATACCTATGAGGTAGATATGGATACTTGCGGCCCAATGGTACTGGACGCTCTCATCAAGATTAAAAATGAAATAGACTCTAGCCTGACCTTTAGGCGATCTTGTAGAGAGGGTGTCTGTGGGTCTTGCGCTATGAATATTGATGGCACTAATACATTAGCGTGTATTAAGGATTTAAAGGAGGTCAACGGCGATGTAAAAATATACCCATTGCCACACATGCCCGTACTAAAGGATTTGGTGCCTGATTTAACGGAGGCCTACGAGCAATATACCTCCATCAAACCTTGGCTTAAATCAGATACACCGGTGTCAGGGAAGGAAAGGCTGCAAACTCCTGAGGAAAGGCAAGAATTAGACGGATTGTGGGAGTGTGTTTTGTGTTTTAGTTGCTCAACAAGTTGCCCGAGTTATTGGTGGAATGGTGACAAATATCTTGGGCCGGCTGCTTTACTTCAGGCATACAGATGGCTTGCAGACTCAAGAGATGATAGTACAAAAGATAGGCTTGAAGAATTAGAAGACCCATTCAAAATGTATCGTTGTCATACAATCATGAATTGTACAAAAACATGTCCGAAGAATCTAAATCCTGCAAAGGCCATAGCAAAAACAAAAAAAATGATGTTGGAACATGGTTAACTAATGCCGCATTAGTAGATTGCTATATAGTAGACAAATAATTTTTGACGGTTTTTAAATAGAGCATCATTAATCATGTCTGCTGGACCTATTTTATCATATAACGAGAAAGTCCGTTCAGGACGTATGGAGGCAGACGCTGCTCAAAAGGTATTAGCGGGTAAGCTACAGAGAGTTTACGATGGGTTAGTTAGTAATGATAAAAAGAAAGTGTCAAAAATTAAGTTGTTTGTGGGTTTGAAGGCAGAAAATAAGCTATCAACCAGAGGCATATATATTTATGGCGGCGTTGGTACAGGCAAATCTACCATGATGGATTTGTTTTATGATCAAGTAAAAATTGAAGCGAAGAGACGTGTTCATTTCCATGAGTTTCTCCAAGATATACATCGTCGTTTTAATGATATTAGAAAATCAGAAAATAACCCTAAAGGGGATCCCATACCCAAGGTGATAGATCAGATAGCAAGTGAAGTTAGCCTGCTATGTTTTGATGAACTGCAAGTATATAATATTGTCGATGCAATGATTCTAGGCCGGTTATTTGAGGGGCTATTTTCAAAGGGTGTGATAATCATAGCGACCTCTAACCGTCCACCAGAGGATCTTTACAAGGACGGTTTACAACGCCAAAAATTTTTACCATTTATTGATTTGATCAATGATTTTCTCGAGGTTTTTTGTTTAAAAGGCAAAAGGGATTATAGGCTTGAAAGGATGCTAGAAAAAGGTGTTTACCTGTGCCCTGCAGACCAAAATGCCAAGTTGAGTATGGATAATTATTTTTTTGAATTTACCGGTGGTCGAAATCCAGAAACAGAGATAATTGAGGTTCTGGGGAGATCAATTCGAATTGACGCATCTGTAGGTGTCGCCAGAAAGAGTTTCAAAGAACTGTGTCAAGAGGCTCTGGGCGCCGCAGATTATTTAGCTATTGCTTCTCGTTATCACACGCTACTTCTTGAAGATGTCCGATGTATGAGTGAGAGCAATGAAAGTGAGGCTCGAAGATTTGTTAATCTTATTGATGCATTATATGAGGCAAAAGTAAAATTGATTTGTTCCGCTGATTCAGAGCCAGAGGGTTTATATCTAAGGGGACAGGGTATATTTGAGTTTGATAGACTGGTTTCAAGATTAATGGAAATGCAATCCACCGAATATTTGTCTCTACCTCATATCTCAGAAAGCAAATAATTTATAATCATTTCTGAAAAACATTTTCCGAATCCTCAGTTCCTGTCTTGTAGATACAAATAATTTGAGTTACCAACTAAGAGCCAAATAAATTAGTTTTTGTTTATTAGCTATAAACATATTTTTCAGGGGAAGTAGACATGTCCAGAAATAAAATAGCACTGATTGGTGCTGGCAACATAGGGGGTACGTTAGCCCACTTGGCTGGTTTAAAAGAGTTGGGAGATATAGTTCTCTTTGATGTTATAGACGGTGTGCCACAAGGAAAGGCGCTTGACTTGGCGGAAAGTTCACCCATCGAAGGATTTGACGTAAGTCTTAGAGGGTCGCGCAGTTATTCGGTAATTCGAGGCTCAGATGTAATTATTGTAACTGCTGGTGTGGCTAGAAAACCTGGCATGAGTCGAGATGACCTTATTGGAATTAACACCAATGTGATGAGAGCAGTAGGCGAGGGCATTAAGCGCTATTCACCAGGGGCTTTTGTGATATGTATTACTAATCCCCTAGACGTAATGGTAGGTGTATTAAGGACCGCAAGTGGTCTGTCCCATTCTAAAGTTGTGGGTATGGCTGGTGTACTTGATTCGGCAAGATTTAGATATTTCTTGGCTGAAGAAATGAAGATTTCCGTGGAAGATGTAACAGCGTTCGTTCTTGGTGGCCATGGAGACACTATGGTGCCATTAGTTCGATATTCTACAGTTGCTGGTATACCCCTACCTGATTTAGTTCGTATGAAATGGTTGTCTCAAAAAAAACTTGATATGATAGTTGAAAGAACCAGGAATGGAGGTGGAGAGATTGTCTCTCTTTTGAAAACAGGTTCAGCTTTTTATGCACCTGCCAGTGCCGCCATACAGATGGCGGACTCTTATTTGAAGGATAAAAAGCGTGTATTACCTTGCGCGGCTTTTTTGCGAGGTCAATATGGGGTAAAAGACCTTTATGTAGGTGTGCCAGCAGTTATTGGTGCAAAGGGTGTTGAGCGTATAGTCGAAATAAAGATGAATGCAACAGAGAAGGCAGCATTCAGGAGATCTGTTAGTGCCGTTAGAAAACTTGTAAAAGAGAGTAGCAAACTAATTAATAGTTCTAAGAAATAGATAAAAGAATTATTGGTATTTTTGCTTTTTTCAGGGGAATTGGCTGAAAGAGGTACCTTATGAACATTCATGAATATCAGGCAAAACAGCTTCTATCAAAATACGGTGTAGGGGTTCTTGATGGAGGTGTCGCCAGCAATAGTGCAGAGGCGGTGACTGTAGCACAACGACTTGGTGGACCAATATGGGTGGTAAAGTCGCAAATCCATGCTGGTGGGAGAGGTAAGGGAAAATTTCTGGAGAGTACAGCGGGGAATAGTGGAGGAGTTCGGGTAGTTAAGTCTGTAGATGCTGTTAGGGATAATTGTGATCAGATGATTGGAGCTCATCTTGTTACAAATCAGACTGGAGATGAGGGAAAGGAAGTAAAGAAGGTATATATTGAGGATGGATGTGAAATACAGAAGGAACTCTATTTGAGTCTTTTAGTGGATCGGGCAACTTCAAAAGTTACCGTGATAGCGTCAACAGAAGGCGGAATGGATATAGAACTTGTCGCAGAACAGAGTCCTGAAAAGATCCTTAAACTAGAAATTTCTGAGGAAAAAGGTCTCGTAAAGACAGAGGTAATAGACTTGGCTAAACAACTTGGCCTTGGGGAAAAGGCAATTGAAGAGACAGTGAGTTTTTTAAATTCAGCATATAGATTATTTGTTGAGATGGACTTGAGTCAGCTTGAAGTAAACCCCATGGTGCTCAGCACAGGTGGTAATTTAATAGCTTTGGATGCAAAAATTAATTTTGATGACAACGCATTATTTAGACATCCTGAGGTGGAAGATTTACGTGATGAAAGTGAGCAAGAAGCGGCTGAACTTGAAGCTGAAAAATTTGATTTAAATTATGTAAAATTAGATGGCAGTATTGGATGTATGGTAAATGGTGCGGGCTTAGCGATGGCAACCATGGACATCATCAAACTTTATGGTGGTGAGCCCGCTAATTTTTTGGATGTTGGCGGTGGTGCTACTAAGGAAAAGGTTTCCAAAGCGTTTCAAATAATTCTCTCTGATGAAAATGTTGAAGGTATTCTAGTAAATATATTTGGCGGTATTATGAGGTGCGATATTATTGCAGAAGGTATTATAGCTGCTGCAAAAGAGGTCTCATTAAATGTCCCGTTGGTTGTTAGGTTGGAGGGAACTAATGTTGATATGGGTAAAAATATTTTAGAGCAATCTGGGTTACCAATTATTTCTGCGGAAGACCTAGACGATGCAGCCAATAAAATTGTCTTAGCAACAACTGAGGTATCCTAAAATGGCTGTTCTCGTTGATAAGAGTACAAAGGTAATTTGCCAGGGTCTGACTGGTTCTCAAGGTACATTTCATTCTGAACAAGCAATTACGTATGGCACTAGAATGGTGGGAGGGGTCACGCCTGGTAAGGGGGGGACTAAACATCTTGGATTACCCGTTTTTGATACGGTAGCGGAGGCAAAAGAAAAATCAGGCGCAGATGTTTCTGTAATTTATGTTCCGCCTTTTGCAGCAGCAGAGGCAATTCTGGAGGCGATAGATGCGGAAATTGAGTTAGTCGTTTGCATTACTGAAGGCATACCAGTAATGGATATGGTTCGTGTAAAAGACAAACTTCAAAAATCTAGAACGCGCCTAATTGGTCCCAACTGTCCTGGAATAATAACTCCAGGAGAATGTAAAATAGGAATAATGCCTGGTCATATACATAAGCGCGGAAAAATTGGGATAGTATCAAGGTCGGGAACCTTAACTTATGAGGCCGTTCATCAGACGACTAAAGTTGGATTGGGGCAGTCAACTTGCATAGGTATCGGGGGAGATCCAGTTAATGGAACCAACTTTATTGATTGTTTGGAGTTGTTTTTATCTGACACTGAAACTGAGGGCATAATTATGATCGGTGAGATTGGTGGATCTGCAGAGGAAGATGCATCCCAATTTATTCGAGGTAATAGTATGAAGAAACCGATGGCAGGTTTTATAGCAGGAATTACTGCTCCACCTGGAAGAAGAATGGGGCATGCTGGAGCGATTATTGATGGGGGTAAAGGTGCGGCAGGAGATAAAATAGAGGCAATGAAGTCTGCAGGAATAGTCGTATCTGAATCACCTGCTAAGTTGGGTGAAACTATGCTAAGTATAATAGCCTAAGCATTTGACGCATTTAGAATAAAAACAAACTCAAATATTTATGGGGCTATTTTGGCTCTGGGATGCGAGTTTTGATAAACGTTTACCAAGTGATCAGTGTTAATTTTTGTATAACGTTGGGTTGTTGACAACGAAGCATGTCCAAGCAATTCCTGAATAGACCTAAGGTCACCTCCACCTTCCAATAGATGTGTGGCAAAACTGTGACGCAAAGAGTGAGGGGTGATATTTCCGTTTAAATTCATATTTTCTCGAACTTTTTTTACCAATCTTTGGACTTCTCGGGGATTGAGTCTTTTTCCTCTGGTTCCAACAAAAAGTGGGTCACCTTCCTGAAGGTTAAAGGGACATAGTTCTAAATATTGGCTTATCTTTTCCACACAGATACTTAAAAGAGGTAATAACCGTTCTTTTCCACCTTTGCCTTTAATAATTAAGGGTTTTGTTTCTATAATATCCTCTTTATTTAGATTCAGAGCTTCACTTACCCTGAGCCCGCAACCGTATATAAGCGTTACAATAGCTAAGTCCCTTTTAGCTCTCCAGGGAACTTTATTTAATTGGGCTGACTGGGTTAATAACTCCAAAGCATCATTTTGACTTAATGCTTTAGGAATTAGTTTGGGTGTTTTAGGTCTCCGAATTTGATATATTGATTCATTTGAGAAGAAACCCAATTTTTCAGTAAATTTAAAGAAGTTCTTAAGGGAAGATAAATGTCTGGCAATTGTAGTAGGGGTTCTCCTATTGTTATGTTCATAGGGCCTTTCCGTACTTAAATAGGCCAAATATTCTCTAAAATCCTTTTTTTCTAAAGAAGCTAAACAATCAGTGTCTGGCATAAACCTCTCTATTATCGCTACGCTTATTTCTCCCGCCACTATGTTAATTATAATAGCTCTTATTCTTCCCATCACATTTTTATTAAACTTATGTTCTGCTCTTAGGTAGTCTCGAGCTGTCAAATAGAGAAAAAAGTGCTTAATGTCTCTTGTATAAGCGATTATTGTATTTTCTGCGAAACTGCGCTCGATTAATAGCCACTGTTCCCATTCCCTGAATATATCAACTACTCGAGAGTGCGCATGAAGTTCTCTTTTAATTAGATAATTTTCTATTTCTTCATAAGGTTTAGAAGACAATGCTCTAACACTCTCGCTAAAAACATAAGTAAATCCGTACCTTGGCCCCCGTGAAAAGAGCCTTTCGTTCGTGAGCCTAGTGCTAAAAGACCTGCGGGGAGGGCGTTTTGTGGGCCAATTCGAGCTAGTGCAGCAGACCTTACTATCCCAGCCGCCTCGCCAAAGACTGAGCCATCGTCACTGGTGTGTTCGAGTAATTTGGCAAATTCGTTGTCACTTCCTAATACCTTTTTTACTGTATTAGGAGCAAACCATCTTAAACCAGGATTATCTATTTCGCCAAAATCCTCTCCGCCAGTTTCAAAACATAGTGATACAGCATCTACGTCCAGTAACATTGGCATATCCATAGAAATTACATGAATAAGATTTTCTAAGGTACTGGCCTCTAACATAGCAATTACACTTGCATGAGTTCTAGTTTGGATGAGCATATTTTCTCTCGTTGTGTTTATTAGTAGATTTGCTGCATCCTTGAGATCATCTTGCTCACCCCTCAATTTGTCTAACATGTAGCTTTGTAAGTCTACGACTTTGTCTCCAGACCAGCGCATCGGAGGTGTCAAAAAGTCAAGTAAGCTTTCGTGTTGAGTCAAAAAATCTGGATGTTCTTTTAAATAAGCCTCAACCTGTTTTTCCGATATTTTATCAGTATTATCCAATTTCTGTATTTCCAGCTATATATTCTAATTTGATTGAATCACAAAATAGACTGGCCAGTGCTAGCCCAGTCATCTAGGAAAGCTTGTAGTCCATTTTCGGTAAGAGGGTGCTTAAATAACTGTCTAAATGTACCTGGCGGAATAGTAACAACATCTGCCCCCATTTTTGCTGATTCGATAATATGGATTGGGCTTCTTGCTGACGCCACTAATACTTCTGTAGTGAATTGATCATAATTTGAGTAGATGGTACAAATTTCTGATATTAAATTGAGCCCATCATGACCAATATCGTCTAATCTCCCGACAAAAGGTGAGACGAATGTGGCTCCAGCCTTTGCCACCAATATTGCCTGTGCTGCGCTAAAACATAAAGTTATATTTGTCATTATCTTTTCTTTAGATAATGTTTTACAAGCAATTAAGCCATCCCTCGTCAGGGGTAACTTAACAGCAATATTTGGAGATATTTTTGCTAATTTTTGGCCTTCTTGAATCATTTCCTTGGAGCTGGTTGCTATTACTTCAGCGCTAATCGGACCATTTACAATATTTGTTATCTCACTAATTACATCTATAAAATTTTGTCCCGTCTTAGCAATTAGAGAGGGATTGGTGGTGATTCCATCTATCATACCTGTTTTATTAATTTCGGTAATTTCATTTATATCTGCACTATCTAGGAAGAACTTCATATTTAATTCCTGCTTCAATTTCCAAATTAATTTTGTTTCAGGCCGAAAAAAGAGCCAGCTCTATATCGGACCAACTTTTAGTCTTATTAGATGTATTCATCCTAACAAATAAAACTATAATGTTAACATATCGTTTTTCTTTTTTTATTTAGAGCGTTGAAGTTTTTGATTTGGCGGCAGAATGTAATGATAAAAAAAAATATTATCGAAGACGTATCAGTTTTGGTTCCTGTGAAGTTTGCGGGAGCCCTCACCTATAAAGTTGCCAAAGATCAAGACTTATCTGCAGGTGATTTTGTGTTAGTTCCCTTGGGTAGCAGAGAAGTAATTGGAGTGGTTTGGGATTCTCAAGTGGAATATTTGGAGGCTGATAAAAAAAAATATATTAAGGAAAAAATAGAAGTAGAGGCTTTACCAAGAGCTTCCAGACGTTTTATTGACTGGGTTGCAGAATATACAATGGCACCAAAGGGTTTGGTATTGAAGATGGCTATGAGTGTCCCGAAAGCGCTAGACAAACCAAAGTCAATACTAGGAGCTAGGTTAAATCCGAGCTCAACAAAGATAAGAATGACTGAGTCTAGGAGAAGGGTATTAGCAATCGTCAATCCAGAGTCAGCGATACCATTGCAGGAACTTGCTAAGAAAGCAGCGGTATCTGTTTCTGTAATTACCAAACTACATCAATTGGGAAAATTAACTCTAGAAGAAATAATCTTACCTTCACCTTTTAGGGTGCCTGATTGGACATCGCCAGGCCCTACTTTGTCTAATGAACAGGCTATAATATCGCAAGCCTTATCAACAGCGGTTGAAAAAAAGAAATTTGAAGTTTCACTATTGGAAGGTGTGCCTGGTTCAGGTAAAACCGAGGTATACACAGAGGCTATCTGTAAGGCATTAAGTTTGGGTAAACAGGCACTGGTATTGCTACCTGAAATTGCTCTAAGCACTCAATGGTTAACACGATTTAGACAAAGATTTGGCTGCGAGCCCATTGTATGGCACTCAGATTTAACAATTTCACAGCGCAAGGTAGCCTGGCGTTCAATAATTGAGGGTCGTGTTCAGGTAGTTGTGGGGGCTCGGTCTGCCCTATTTTTACCTTTTAAAAATTTAGGAATAGTTATTATAGATGAGGAACATGATTCTTCCTTTAAACAGGAGGAGGGGGTTATATATAATGCCAGAGACATGGGTATAGTCCGCGCTAGGATCAGCGATATACCCGTATGTCTGGTGTCAGCTACTCCTTCTCTGGAAACTCTTAACAATACAGACACAGGTAAATATAAACGGTTTAATTTAGAGCATAGATATTCGGGAGCTGGCATGCCTGAAATATCAATTGTGGATATGCGTCACCAGCCACTAAAATCTAATAATTGGATCTCACCGGACCTTATAAAGATGCTTGGTGAAACTTTTGACTCAGGTCAACAAGCAATGTTGTTTTTAAATCGTAGGGGATATGCTCCACTTACATTATGTAGAAAGTGTGGTTTCAGAGTTCACTGCCCTAATTGTTCTACCTGGTTAGTAGAACACAAACTACTAGGTCGTTTGCAATGCCACCAGTGTGGCTACAGTTTGGTCGCTAGTAATATATGCTCAAACTGTGGAGCAGCTGATAGCATGGCAGCTTGTGGGCCTGGTGTCGAGAGAATAGCAGAAGAAGTAGACGCTATATTTCCGCGGGTTACTAAGGAAATAGTAACTAGTGACACACTTTCAGGTCCAAGTAGTATATCAGAGCTAGTTCAAAAAATTGAGGACTTAAGGGTCCAGCTACTAATAGGAACCCAAATAATAGCAAAGGGGTACCATTTTCCTGGCCTTACCTTGGTAGGTGTAGTAGACGCTGATCTTGGTCTTGCGGGGGGTGATTTAAGAGCGTCGGAGAGAACACATCAACTTTTATATCAGGTAGCTGGTAGATCTGGCAGAGCAGAAAATAGCGGTAAAGTGGTTATTCAAACCTACATGCCCGACAATCCGGTAATAAAGGCATTGGGTGATGGAAATAAGGAGGGTTTTCTGCATGCTGAGGCTAATGACCGCGAGAGCATGGGTATGCCCCCATTTGGAAGGTTAGTGGCATTAATAATATCATCAAAAGATAACAACGCTGCAGATGCAGTTGCTCGAGAGCTAAATAGAGTTGCCCCAAGGGATAACAATATAGAAATCCTTGGACCTGCTGAAGCACCATTGAGGATTCTAAGAGGTTGGTATCGAATTCGTTTTCTAGTTAAGTCGAAAAAGGAAGTTAACATACAGAAAAAAGTACGGAATTGGTTGGTGGGATGTAATATCCCAAGCAAAGTAAGGGTTATGGTCGATGTTGATCCCGTTAATTTCTTGTGAAATAGGCTCCAGATATACTTGTTATAATTTGTTTAATTTTATGTACTTTTGGTACAATTAAGCTTGCTTGTCAGGTCTGCTTCAGTATGGTAAACAACGCTCGTTTTGGCATGTAGCCCTGCTATCTTTGAGCTCTGTGGTGGCCGGGTTTAAAGATGAATTTTAACTTTTGGGCGTTGGTTTTAATTTTCTAAAGTGAGGGTTTTCCGTATTGGCAACGAATATAAAAGGCGTGACCGGTTTAACAGGGCGTTATGCAAGTGCGTTATTTGATTTGGCAGATGAGAATAATGTCTTAGATGACGTAGCCAAGGATCTAAGTTTTTTGCAAGAGTTAATTGATGAAAGTGATGATTTATCTCGGATGATAAAATCTCCCATTATTTCAAGGGACGACCAAACTAAGTCAATGATGGCAATTTTAGATAAGGGTAAGTTTAGTAATTTAACCAAGAAATTTATAGGGTTGATCTCTTCTAATAGGAGGCTATTTGCCTTGAGAGGTATTATTGATGATTACCTCACTATTCTCTCTAATAAGAGAGGGGAGGTAACCGCTGATGTGGTTTCTGCTGTTCCGTTGAGTAAGGACCAGGAAGTAAAGATGCTAGAGAAACTTGACAGCGTAGTCCCAGGAGAAGTTAGTTTGCGTCTGAATGTAGACCCTGGTCTATTGGGGGGATTGGTGGTTAAAATCGGCTCCCGTATGGTAGACTCATCTGTTTCCAGTAAATTACAAAGGTTGCGGTTAGCTATGAGAGGGATTGGTTAATGGATATAAAAGCAGCAGAGATTTCTGCAATATTAAAAGAACAAATAAATGATTTTGGCACGGAAACGGCAGTGTCCGAAGTCGGTCAGGTTTTATCTGTTGGTGATGGTATTGCAAGAATATATGGTTTGGACAATGTACAGGCAGGTGAGATGGTTGAGTTCCCTGGAGGTATAAAAGGGATGACGCTTAATTTAGAGGAAGACAACGTGGGAGTTGTGATTTTCGGTGACGACAGAACTATCAAAGAAGGGGATACGGTAAATCGTACAAACGAAATAGTTGATGTACCTGTTGGAAAGGAGCTTTTGGGCCGAGTAGTGGACGCATTAGGAAATCCGATTGATGGTAAGGGGCCTATCAAATCTGAAACCCGCAATCTCATAGAGGTAAAGGCTCCTGGAATAATCCCTAGAAAATCGGTACATGAACCAATGCAAACGGGTTTAAAAGCCATCGACAGTTTAATACCAGTTGGAAGGGGACAAAGGGAATTGATTATCGGTGATCGACAAACTGGTAAAACAGCGATCATCGTTGATACAATCCTTAATCAGAAAAAGGCTAACGAGTCGGCTAAAAGTGACTCGGATAAATTATTTTGTATTTATGTAGCAATAGGTCAAAAACGTTCTTCAGTGGCTCAACTGGTTAAAACACTGGAAGAGAGCGGTGCAATGGAATACTCCATAGTTGTTGCTGCAACGGCTTCTGAACCCGCACCCATGCAGTTTCTCGCTCCTTATACAGGTTGTACAATGGGAGAGTTTTTTAGAGATAATGGGATGCATGCCGTGATATTTTATGACGATCTTACAAAGCAGGCAGTGGCTTATCGGCAAATGTCTTTGCTATTAAGGCGCCCTCCTGGCAGGGAAGCTTATCCAGGTGATGTGTTTTATTTACATTCTAGATTGTTAGAGCGCGCGGCAAAGATGAGTGATGAAGAGGGTGCCGGTTCATTAACCGCTCTGCCGGTAATTGAAACTCAGGCAAACGATGTTTCGGCTTATATACCGACAAATGTTATTTCCATAACTGATGGGCAGATTTTTCTTGAAACTGATTTGTTTTATAAGGGCATCAGGCCAGCTGTTAACGTCGGTCTATCAGTTTCTCGAGTTGGATCAGCAGCCCAAGTTAAAGCAATGAAACAAGTAGCCGGCTCCATAAAGTTGGAGCTTGCACAGTACAGGGAAATGGAAGCTTTCTCACAGTTTGCTTCAGATCTTGACGCCTCAACTCAACAACTACTAGCCCGAGGCGCGCGTCTTACAGAGGTTTTAAAGCAACCTCAGTTTACACCTTATTCTATGGAGGAACAGGTGGTTTCCATATTTTGTGGGGTAAATGGTTATTTGGACAAAATAGAAGTTGCGGATGTTGTTGATTTTGAAAAGTCGCTTCTTGATAGTATTAGGGAGAACGGAAAAGATATTTTAGAAGCAATTAGGGATGAAGGAGCCATCTCTGATGAAGTAGAAGAAAAATTAAAGAGCTTTATAGCTGATTTTCTGAGTTCTTACTCTAGTTAAGCCCAATTTATGAGCAAGAGTAATTTGATTAATGGCTAATCTTAAGGAACTAAAAACAAGAATTTCAAGTGTGAAATCCACACAAAAGATTACCTCTGCTATGAAAATGGTAGCGGCAAGCAGGCTAAAAAAGGCTCAAGAAGCCGCAGAAAGTGCGCGCCCATATTCTGAAAAAATGAATTCTATAGTTAGCTCGCTTATAACTGCACGTAGTTCTTTGGATGGGGCGCCTCCCTTATTGGCAGGTACGGGTTCTGAGAACCATTATCTTTTGGTAGTTATGACCTCGGATAGGGGGCTATGCGGGGGTTATAATTCTAATATTGTGCGGGAGACTAGATTAAGGGCAAGAGAACTACAGAACTCAGGAAAAGTGGTTAAATTGTTGTGTATTGGGCGAAAGGGAAGGGACCAGTTAAAGGGTGAATTTGGCGAGGCAATCCTTCACACATATGAGGATGTGGGCCGAGGGGGAATAGAGTTTGCCGAGGCAGAGAATATAACTAATAGGGTGCTAGAGTTATTTGATGCAGGAGAATTTGACGTCTGTATGATAATCTATAACAAGTTTGTTTCAGCCATAACCCAGATTGTTACTCCACAAAAAATTATACCAGTAGAGATGACTGATAACATTGCAGACGATGGAGAGATTAGTGATTTTGTTTATGATTTTGAACCATCGGAAGAGGGAATACTTGAAGTTTTATTGCCTGATAATTTAAAAGTGCAAATATTTGGGGCGATGCTTGAGAGCAGTGCATCGGAGCATGGCGCAAGAATGTCTGCGATGGATAATGCGACCAGAAATGCTGGTGAGATGATTGATGGTCTTACCCTTACATTTAATAGGACAAGGCAAGCAAAAATTACAAGTGAACTAATTGAAATTATTTCGGGCGCGGAAGCGTTATAAATCTATAGGGGTTGAAGAAATGGCAAAAAACAATATTGGAATTATTTCGCAAGTTATGGGTGCTGTAGTTGATGTAAAATTTGAGGGCGAGCTCCCAGAAATACTGAATGCTCTAGAGGTTGAAAACCAGGGTAATAGGTTGGTATTAGAGGTGGCGCAGCATATGGGTGAATCACAGGTGAGAACCATTGCCATGGATACAACGGATGGATTGATGCGGGGTATGGATGTGGTAGATACTGGGGATCCAATCCAGATGCCCGTTGGCCCTGAGACCCTTGGAAGGATTATGAATGTTATAGGCGATCCTGTTGATGAGAAGGGCCCTGTAAAGTCAACAGATTCCTTGCCTATTCATAGATCAGCGCCAGAGTTTTTAGATCAGTCGACTGATACAGAGGTATTGGTAACTGGCATAAAGGTTGTAGATCTAATAGAGCCTTATGCTAAGGGTGGAAAAATTGGGCTTTTTGGCGGTGCTGGCGTGGGAAAAACCGTGATTATCATGGAACTGATAAATAATATTGCGAAAGGTCACGGCGGATATTCAGTATTTGCCGGTGTTGGAGAGCGGACCCGTGAAGGAAATGATCTCTATCATGAAATGATAGAGTCTGGGGTTATTGTTCCTGATGGTCCCGGGTCTAAGGCAGCACTGGTATACGGACAGATGAATGAGCCGCCTGGTGCTAGGGCCAGGGTGGCGCTATCTGGTTTGACTTTAGCGGAGTACTTTAGGGATCAGGAAGGCCAGGATGTTCTATTTTTTGTGGATAATATCTTTCGATTTACTCAAGCGGGTTCAGAGGTCTCGGCTTTGCTTGGGAGGATACCATCAGCTGTGGGGTATCAGCCTACATTGGCAACTGACATGGGTGCCATGCAGGAAAGAATCACTTCTACAAACAAGGGTTCAATTACTTCTGTTCAAGCTATCTATGTTCCAGCTGATGATCTAACAGACCCAGCTCCAGCAACATCTTTTGCACACCTAGATGCGACAACAGTTCTAAGTCGTCAAATTGCAGAGCTTGGAATATATCCTGCTGTTGACCCTCTAGACTCTACTTCCAGAGTTCTAGATCCCGCGATCGTAGGAGATGAGCATTATACCGTGGCGAGAGAAGTCCAAAGAATTTTGCAAACTTACAAAAATTTACAAGATATCATAGCTATATTAGGGATGGATGAGCTTTCTGAAGAAGATAAATTAACAGTGGCTAGAGCTCGAAAAATTCAGCGATTTTTATCTCAACCCTTTCATGTTGCAGAGGTTTTTACCGGGTCCCCGGGGGTCTTCGTCAACTTGGAAGATACGATAAAGGGCTTTAAGGGGATTTGTGCTGGTGAATATGACCATCTACCCGAGGCAGCTTTTTATATGGTAGGTACGATTGAGGAGGCGACAGAAAAGGCCCAAAAGATGGCTGTAGAGGCAGCATAGGTTTATGGATACAGAATCGGGAAAGCTGAAGTTCGAGTTAGTGACGCCTAGTGCTGTTTTAGCTTCTGAAGAGGTGGATATGGTTGTAGTGCCTGGTACTGAGGGAGATCTTGGGGTTTTGCTAGGCCATTCTCCGCTACTTAGCAGTCTACGTCCAGGCCTGGTGGATGTTCACCAATCAGGCGAGGTCACAAAAAGTATTTTTATTGAGGGTGGTTTCGCAGATGTAACGGGTGAAAATTGTACGGTGGTAGCTTCAAAAGCGACGGATGTAGAGGAACTTCAGTCCGAATTATGTGACCAAAGATTATCGAATGCTATTGAGAAATTGGAGTCAGATTCCGAGGGTATTGATAATGGTTTGAAGCGAGAGCTTGAGATTGCGGAGGCAATGGTTTTTTCTCAGAAGAACGGTAAAAATCGTCCAGTCGCCTAATAACATATGTTGTTCTTATTTAGTTAACATTTAACAGATACACTTTTTCAGTGTTTAGACTCTTGATAATACTCATTGCTGCTTTAGTTATGGCCTTTGTCGCAATGAATTCTAATGCTCGGTCACTTCTAAATAGTAAACTGCAGGCAAATATCGTTTATAGGTAGTCAACTAGCTTTTTTTGAGGCGTTACATTAGCTGTGCGAGTTTCGCTACGTGTTAGTAAAATACCACCAGTTATAATTATTGCTGTACCTAACCAAGTGTAAAGATCAGGAAATTGGTTAAATAAAATAAATCCAAACATAGTTGCCCATACCAGCCGGACATAAGAAACAGCTTCAACGACAGTTACTTCACCAAGCTTATAAGAATGTGTTTGTATTACATGTGCCAGGCTTCCACCAACTCCCATAAATAGTAGCCACAACCATATTTCTAATGGGGGCCATATCCAGAAAAACAATGAAGGTATAAACGATGTTATAGTCACAATTAATGTCATATAAAATACGATAGTTATTGGGGCATCTGTTTTAGCTAACGATTTCATCATCAATTTAGACGTAGCAACAAGAATTGCACTTCCAATAACTAATATCTCGCCTAGGCCTATAGATTGGAATCCCGGTCTGAGTACTACCAGCACTCCTATAAAACCTAGAGCAATGGCAAACCATCTCCGAATTAGGGATGGTTCGGCTAAGAAAATTATCGCTCCTATTGAGAGGTATATGGGAACGGTAAAACTAAGCACTGTGGCTTCAGCAAGTGGTATCATGGTAATTGCAATAAACCAACAAATCATAGAGGCTGAATGTATAACTCCCCGCAACCCATGAAATAGTGGCCTGTCGGTTCGTAATGGATTAGTTTTCGTTGCAATAAAAAATGGAGTGAGGGCTGCTAGTCCAAATAAACATCTAAAGAAGACTATTTGGAATGGGTGCATACCATCTTTTGCTACAATTATTACTATTGAGTCTATTCCTGCCAGCATACCAACCGAGACAATCATCAGAAAAATGCTCAGTAGTAGTGGCGAAAGTATTTTCATCTGATTATTTCTAGATTAGCCAAAGGGAAGAAAAATACTACCTACTTATTTTTTAATTTAAGGCTAGCCGAGTTAATACAGTATCGAAGCCCAGTTGGCTCTGGCCCATCAGGGAAGACATGCCCTAGGTGGGCATCGCATTTGGAGCACAAAACTTCGGTTCGGGTCATCCCAAAAGTTTGGTCAGTTTCGGTAAATACTGCCTCTTCTGTTGCAGGTTTTGTATAACTGGGCCAACCAGTGCCACTGTCAAACTTATCATCAGAGTCAAACAAAAGTTGACTACAACAAACACAGGAATATATTCCACTATCTTTGCTATTGTGATATTCACCAGAGAATGCTCGTTCAGTTCCTTTTTCCCTCGTAATGTAATAGGTTTCTGGGTCTAAAAGGGACTTCCATTCTTTTTCAGATTTCTTGATTTTTTTATCCATCTTTCTACTCTTTATTCCCAAATTAGTAAATTTTGGCGCATTAACTTATCAAAAGAGAGTTTCACATGATATGTTGGGTTAGTAAGAGTAGTTATACATAAAGAATAAAAGTTACGCACACAGTAAATAAACAATTATTTGGTGAAAATACTATGGCTAATTCTGGGCTGCTGGGTCCATATCCTTTAGAAGAAAAGTATATAGTAAGGTTTGTTACTAAATCGGCAGATCGGAGTTCAGCATCAGTTTTTGCGCTAGGTAAAATTACTAATAAAAAATTCGTAATAAAAAAGGTGTGTCATGCAGATGGGGACCTTTCCATGGTCCTTAAGGGCTATATGGGAACCTATGAGGCTTTCAGATTCAGGTTTTATAGATCTACGAGAAGTGCATTTAATAAACAGTGTCAGCTTTATCACCAGTTTAGTCCAAGTGACAATTTAGAGCACCCAACTAGACCCATAAATACTAGGTTCACATGTCCAGATCCTTCATGTATCTTATCTGGCTGAAAGCTAGTGTCATTTTTGTATAGTCTAGGAATGTTGTCCAATGATGGAAAATATAAAACACCGCTGGAATAGTAGTCCATTGGTGTATATGGATTAATCTATCTATTTTCAATTCTTTCTTGCTTTTCTTTTTTTGCTTTTCTTATATTTAGCTGGTTTGTATTCAGCGGCCGCAGTCCTGGATACTCCAGACTTATTCAGTCCCAACTCAATTCCTTCGATCCTTCTGATTTCATCCCGGATTTTAGCTGCTTCCTCAAATTCGAGATTTGCGGCTGCATCGCTCATTTGATCATTTAGGTCTTTGATATAATTTTGATAATTATCACCAATCAAATTATCAGGAGCAATTGGACCTGTTTCGACAGTCACATAATCGGTTTCATAGACACTTTCAAGAACGTCACTTATTTCTTTTTTGATGCTCTCTGGTGTAATGCCATTTTTTTTATTGTAAGCTTTTTGCTTCTGTCTTCTCCGTTTTGTCTCATTGATAGCGTACTTTAAAGATTCTGTAAGTCTGTCGGCATATAAGATCACCCTTCCATCAATATTTCTAGCAGCTCTGCCAATAGTCTGAACTAAGGAGGTTTTCGATCTCAAAAAACCTTCCTTGTCAGCATCGAGAATAGCAACTAGGGCACACTCGGGTATGTCCAGACCTTCTCGCAGCAGATTGATGCCAATTAGAACATCAAAGGCACCTAGTCTGAGATCTCGAATTATCTCAATCCTCTCTAGTGTATCAATATCAGAGTGAAGGTAGCGTACTCTTATACCTGCTTCATGCATGAATTCTGTCAGGTCTTCTGCCATTTTTTTTGTTAGTGTAGTTACTAATACTCGTTGATTTAGCTTTGAGCATGTCTTGCATTCAGAAAGTAGGTCATCCACCTGATTTTCTACTGGTCTAATAAGGCACTGGGGGTCAATTAAACCAGTTGGTCTAACAACTTGTTCAACAAAAACCCCAGCCGTTGTTTCTAGCTCCCAAGGGCCAGGAGTGGCAGAAATATAGATAGTTTGAGGTCGCATTGCTTCCCATTCTTCGAATTTTAGAGGTCTATTATCTATACATGAAGGGAGCCTAAAACCAAATTCTGCTAGCGTTGTTTTTCTATTAAAGTCCCCCCTGTACATACCGCCAAGTTGAGGAACTGTTACATGACTCTCATCCACTATTAAAAGTGCATTATCGGGCAAATATTCAAAGAGCGTTGGCGGCGGTTCTCCTGGTTGTCTGCCCGTGAGGTAGCGAGAGTAATTCTCTATACCCGAGCAAAACCCTGTCGTTTCAAGCATCTCTAAATCAAACGTAGTCCTTTCCTCGATTCTTTGTGCTTCAATAAGTTTTCCTTCTCCTTCAAACCACGATACCCGTTCCTTAAGTTCTCTCTTAATTTTAGGGATTGCTTGTTGCAAGGTTGGTCTTGGGGTTACGTAGTGGCTTGCTGGGTATATTATTATTTCATTCAGAGATAAAATTTTTTCACCGGTAAGAGGATCAATTTCCCAAATTCCTTCAAGCTCTTCACCAAACAAGCTCAGGCGCCATGCTCTGTCCTCAAGATGCGAAGGATAGATCTCAACTATGTCGCCCCTAACTCTAAAGGACCCTCGAAAAAAGGCCGTGTCGTTCCTATTATATTGCAGCTCTACAAATTTCTTTAATAAAGTATTTCTTTCGATCTGGTCTCCAACTTCCAGTTTTATAGTCATTCTAGAGTATGTTTCCACGCCTCCTAAGCCATATATGCAGGAAACACTAGCTACAATTATTACATCCTTTCTCTCCAGCAAGGCTCTGGTTGCAGAGTGTCTCATTTGGTCAATTTGTTCATTGATGGAGGCATCCTTTTCAACATATGTATCGGTGCGCGGTACATATGCCTCCGGCTGATAGTAGTCATAGTACGAAACAAAGTACTCCACGGAATTATTTGGGAAAAAATCTTTCATTTCTCCATAGAGTTGGGCAGCTAATGTTTTATTTGGGGCTAATACCAAGGTGGGGCGATTTACCTCTTGGATGACATGGGCAACTGTAAAAGTTTTTCCTGAGCCCGTAACACCCAGCAAAACTTGGTCTTTATCAAGACCTTTAAGTCCCGCAACTAAATCGGAGATAGCATCTGGTTGGTCACCCGATGGAGTAAAGCTAGATATTACCTCCAACTTATTGTGTGTTGGTTTATTAGCAATGCTATTTTGCTTAACAATACTATCTTCAGTCTTTATTTCCATAACTTCCTTTTAGGTTGCAAATCACGATTAAATATCTTTTTTACTTTATTGCTTTTGAGCCTCTTATTTAGTTTATGTATAGTGGTTTATCAAAGTATCTATTATACTAATGTAATTGATCAAGTATATTGCCTTTGACATACTCGGCAACTTTGGAAGTTCCAATTTTAATGAAAATACTGGCTGAAAGAATTAATAAGATAGCTCCTTCTCCCACTATGGCCGTCACGGCAAGAGCACGGGAACTTAAGGCAGCTGGGAAGGATATTATCGGCTTAGGTGCAGGAGAGCCGGATTTTGATACACCCGAACATGTCAAAGAGGCGGCCGTTAAGGCATTGGCAGATGGATATACTAAATATACCGATGTGCCTGGTTCGATAGAACTTAGAGAAGCTATTTGTAATAAGTTTCAAAGGGAAAATTCCTTGCGTTATACACCTGATCAGATTCAAGTTGGTTGTGGAGGAAAACAGAATATATTTAATGCTATTGTTGCCACAATAGAGGAGGGTGATGAGGTAATCGTGCCAGCGCCTTATTGGGTTTCATACCCAGATATTGTTTTGTTAGCGGGAGGTAATCCTATTGTCCTTCCATGCTCAATCGAAAATAATTTTAAAATCAATCCAGAACAGTTGGACGCTGTTATTACTCCAAAAACTAAGTGGTTAATATTAAATTCACCAAGCAACCCAACTGGAGCAGCATATACTAAAGAAGAAATTAAAGGCTTAGCAAAAGTTTTAGTTCAACATCCGCATGTCTGGATAATGACGGATGATATCTATGAGCATATCTTATATGATGGTTTTGAATTTTCTACCATAGCCGAGGTAGAGCCTCAGTTATATGATCGAACATTGACTTTGAATGGCCTATCAAAGGCTTTTTCCATGACTGGTTGGCGTGTGGGATATGCTGCAGGACCAGTTGGGTTAATTAAAGCAATGAATAAAATACAATCTCAAAGTACCTCACATACTAGCTCAATTTCACAGGCTGCTTCTATTGCTGCTCTAAATGGTCCGATGGATTTTTTGGTAGAACGTAATCAAGTATTTATGGAAAGGCGAGATTTGGTAGTTGAGGCCTTGTCGAGCATAAAGGGTTTTAAATGCTTAAAGCCCGAAGGCGCATTTTATGTTTATCCCGACTGTAGTGGCGTAATTGGGAAAAAGTCGCCCGAGGGGCATGAAATTAAAGATGACTCAGATTTAGCGACATATCTCTTAGAGGCAGCAGGTGTTGCTGTTGTATTTGGGGAGGCCTTTGGTTTATCGCCGTTTTTTAGAATTTCTTATGCAACAGGCACAGATTTGTTAGAAGATGCTTGTCAGCGAATAGCGGAAGCTTGTTCTGATCTGAACTAAACAATCTCTAGGTGGTCTGCGGACATATTGGAATAGAGAAACAATAACTGGGTGTTTTTATATATCATAAACATAATAGATGCAGTGAAGTAAATGAATAGCCAACGACTCAAGTTTGGAGTATTTTTGGGCCCTCATCATCCTCTTAATGAGAATCCAACTTTAGCTCTGGAGAGAGATCTGCAGTTAATTGAGCTCTTGGATCATCTTGATTTTGATGAGGCTTGGGTTGGAGAGCACCATTCTGGTGGTTTTGAAATAATCTCAGCACCAGAAATCTTTCTAGCGGCCGCTGCTGAGAGGACTAAGTACATCCGTCTGGGTACAGGCGTGAAGTCTCTTCCTTTCTATCACCCGTTTTTGGTCGCTGATGAATTAGTACAATTAGACCATATGACGCGCGGTAGGGTTATGTTTGGAGCTGGGCCAGGCGCTTTACCAACAGACGCTTATCAGATGGGTATAGACCCGAAGGATCAGCGTCGTATGATGGACGAGGCTTTGAATGCAATAGTACCTCTTATGAAAGGTGAGACAGTAAGTTTAGAAACAGATTGGTTTACTTTAAAAAACGCTCGACTGCAGCTTAATAGTTACTCAAAACCAATGATGGAAATGGCGGTCACGAGTATAAAATCACCCGCTGGTGCAATTAGTGCGGGGAAGTTTGGGGCTGGTTTGTTGGTGTTAGGTGGAATGTCTGACGAAGCCCTAAAAATACAATGTTCTAATTGGGAGGTGTGCCAGGAAACGGCAAAATCAAATGATCAGATAGTCGGCAGAAATAAATGGAGAATCACTGTAATGACTCATTTGTCTGACTCGTTAGATCAAGCTAAGGATGACCTTAAGTTTGGATTACAAAAGTGGGTAGATTATTCGCATAATGTTTTACCCAATTCTCCTTTTCCTGCCTCTATTAAAGATCCAATAAATTATGGGATTAAAAATAAAATTCTATTGGCAGGAACCCCCGAAGATGCAATTAGGGAAATAGAGAGGATAGATAAGATTACAGGTGGTTTTGGTGTCTTTCTGATGTTTGCCCACAATTTTGTTCCTTGGGACGCAGCAAAAAAGAGCTATGAGCTTATGGCAAGGCACGTAATTCCTTATTTTAGACAGTCAAATAGCCTTAGGCAGAAGAGTTATGATGTTGCAAAAAATATTCATGAAAGGCTTCAAACGGATTTTAACGAGGCGGTGAAAGCAGCTGATGCTGACTACAAACAGCCAAATAAGAAAGATTAATTTTCAAACTGCACTATTTTTGAGATTCAACAATTTTACGGAGCAAAAAATCGCGAAATACTGCTATCCGCGCAGATTGTTTCAGTTCTTCAGGATAAACAAAATAAACGTGGGTGCCGGGATTTAGCATTTCGGGCAAGATCCTAACCAAGCTTGAACTATCCTCAATTAGGTATTCAGGCAGTGCTCCTATACCTACACCGCTTCTAACTGCACGAAATATACCATATATATTGTTAACCTTGAGGGTTGGATCTCTAGGGCGGCCGTTCTCTCTGCCAGCTTCCATTAAAAAATTCAAAGCCGGTAAAAGGTCGGTCTGATCGCCAACTTCCTGTCCAAATGTAACAATTTTATGTTTATCCAGGTCCTGTGCGGTTTGTGGCATACCGTGTATTTTAAGATACTCAGGTGACGCATAAATTCCATATTCTATGTCCATCAGGTGACGTTGAATTAAATCTGGTTGTCTTGGGGCTGTTAGCCGGATTGCCACATCAGCTTCTCTCATAGATAAATCAAGGTCATCATAGACCAGAATAATATTCAGATCTATTTCAGGATATAATTCTACAAATTCTTTGATTCGTGGTGTGAGCCATACTGATCCAAAGCCTATGGTTGTGGTGACTGTTAAAGGGCCTTGCGGTCGATCTTTACTATCAGATAGCTTGGCTTCGGTCATGATAAGTTGGTGGTATATTTCATGAGCTGTTTTGTATAGCTCCTCTCCTTGTTCTGTTAGGATTAAGCCCCTTGCGTGTCTGTGGAATAGAGTAAGATTAAGGCTTTGTTCAAGAGAGCTAACCTGGCGGCTAACAGCCGACTGACTCAGATTCAAAGACTCTCCAGCGTGGGTAAAACTTCCGGCTTCAGCAACAGCGTGAAATATTCTTAATTTGTCCCAGTCCATAGCTTTATTCCAAAAGGGTTTAAGATAATTAGAAAAACGAGTTTCTAATTATACGCTTAAATACTTTTCTGCCTCTAGAGCAGCCATGCATCCAGTGCCGGCGGCTGTAACAGCTTGACGGTAAATAGGGTCTTGAACATCACCCGCCGCATATACGCCTTCTATATTAGTAGCCGTGCTATCTGGCTTGGTAATAATATAACCTTCTTTATCCATGTTTAGCTGACCATTAAAAATACCGGTATTTGGAACGTGGCCTATAGCAACAAACACACCATCTGTTGGTATCTCGGAAGTTTTATTTTCCTTAAGATCTTCAACTTTCACACCGGTTAATTCCTTTAAAGTACCTTCCTCTTTACCCAAAATTTCTTTTACTACCGTATTCCAAACTATTTCTATCTTTTTATTTTTCATAAGGCGATCTTGAAGCAATTTTTCTGCACGCAATGTATCCCGCCTATGAATTAAGGTTACCTTGTTTGCATGATTAGTCAGGTATAGTGCTTCTTCTACTGCAGTATTGCCTCCACCTATTACAACTACATTTTTATCCCGAAAAAAGAAACCGTCACAAGTTGCGCATGCAGAAACACCAAATCCTTGGAATTTGTCTTCACTTTCTAGGCCCAGCCACTTAGCCTGAGCACCCGTACTTATTATCAAGGCGTCGCAGGTATATTTGTTGCCAGAATCACCAGTGAGCTCAAATGGTTTTGAAGATAGGCTGGCCTCTGTAATGATATCATTTATCATGTTGGTACCGACATTTTCCGCTTGCGCACTCATCTGTTCCATCAACCAGGGTCCCTGAATTACATCTGCAAATCCAGGGTAATTTTCTACATCAGTTGTTATTGTCATTTGTCCGCCTGGCTGAATTCCGTGGATTAGAGTAGGTTTAAGGTTTGCTCGGGCTGTATAAATTGCAGCAGTAAGTCCTGCTGCTCCAGAACCTAGTATTAAGGTGGAACTATGAATATTACCCATTTTTGCCCCTTGGCACTGTTATTACAATTAGTTGCATTAACCAAAAAACCCCGAGATTTAAACACTTTACCCTTAACTAAGTTCTTTAAATAATTAAATCAACTAATGAAAGATAATATTATATATGAACTAATGTAATAGATAAAATAACTCGGAGCTTAACTTTGGAATATAGTTGTACTACGATTCACAGTATAAAATCTACTTTAATAAGGGTTATTTTTTAAAAAAACGATAAGAATATTGCTAGGTTACAAATCGAGTAATAATATTACTCGATTTCTAGGATTAACTACTTGAAAATAAAACCATGAGCCAGGTTAAGTTAGATGAAATTGATCTGCGAATACTTCGTGACCTTCAGGAAAACGGAAAAATTACGAATGTAGAGTTAGCACGACGTGTTGGTATTTCAGCGCCCCCTTGTTTGAGGAGGGTCAGAGCACTGGAGGAGGCAGGTTTTATTACTGGCTATCACGCAGAAGTAGAGCCGGCTAAGTTAGGTTATAACGTCACCGTATTTGCCCAAGTTGGATTAGATAGTCAGTCTGAATCAGAACTTTCCGCTTTTGAAGAACTTGTGAGATCGTGGCCGGAGGTTCGGGACTGCCATATGCTAGCTGGCGAGGCAGATTTTATTCTTAGAATTGTTGCACAAGATTGGGAAACTTACCAAAAATTTGTGACAGAAAAACTTACACCTGCACCAAATGTGGCAAACGTCAAATCCGCCCTGACGCTGAGGGCCTCCAAGCATGAGCCGGGAGTTCCGGTAAGGATAGATAAGGAATTATAATCCAGCTATTTTGGTTGGGGGTTGCTAATTGATTTTTCGAAGGCCTGTAGGCGCTTAAACACGGAAATCAGCTCAACAATAGTAGACCAGGATCTAACCAAGTATTGCAGCGAACTTTCAACTCTGCCAAAGACTCGTACGATTTGTTGAACGAAGCCTAATGTTACAACGCCGCTAACTATAGTAGGTGCCAAAGCTATATAGGGTACTATTACCATGCCCTGAAAATAACTCCATTTGCATGCGTTAAAGTATAAATAATGAAAGTAAGACTTATAGTGAATACGCTGAACCTGAAAATATAAATCTTGGAGTAAACCAATTTCGGCTCTATCCCTGTTATCCTCTCCTAAGACCAACTCCTTTCGATATGCCGCCTCCTCTTTCTGTATATCAAACTCTATACCTGGCAGTTTTATGCCAACAAGCGCTAGTAGCAATGTACCTCCTAAGGCTGCTAGTATTGCCACCCATACCAATCCGTGGCTTACCGGTCCTATCCATGGAAGTTCGTTAATTTGCTTGGAGAGGCCCCACAATAATGGCACGAAAGCGAATAGTGTCATTATTGAGTCCAACAGACCCACGCCAAGAGTTTCCATTATCCGTGCAAATTTTAATGTATCTTCTTGCACTCTTTGTGCTGCCCCTTCGATGTGTTTTACTTTCCCCCAAAGCATTTGGTATCTATCGGTCATTGCGGTTCGCCATCTAAACACCCAGTGGGATACAAAAAAATTGGTAATTACCATTATCACTATCCATAGGCCCGCGATCTTTCCAAAAGTGAGCAGGTATAAAACAAATTCGTCAAACGTAACGGAGTTAGGTTTTGTTAGGGCCTTTTGAAGAGTGTCGTAAAACAATCGAAACCACTCGGTGATCTCCACATCCAGTTGCACCTGGTACCAGGTGGATACCAATATAAATATCCCCCCAACCCAGGACCAGATCATCCACTTGGCACTAAGAAAGAAAGGAGAGAACATTTATAAAACCTCTAGTGATAACAATACTAAATATAAATAGACCAGACAAAAACAATGTAAATACGAACTTTCAATTTAGTTTTTCTAGGGTATGCTGATCTACTTTATTTATTGTGGAGTTTAGAACTAAATTGGATGATAGCAACAATACAGATTCTATAGATAAAACTCACCGGCTAAAACTCTTTACTGAATATGGACCATTGGTTGTGTTTTTTGTTAGCTATTGGCTAGCCGGGCTATACGTTGCCACAGGTGCAATAGTTGTGGCTACAATAGTAGTTCTAGCGGTTTCCTATGTAATGGAAAAGAAGATACCAATATTACCATTATTTACAGGGGGCATCATATTGGTTTTCGGCGGGTTAACTCTGTGGTTAAAAGACGAAACTTTTATTAAAATGAAACCGACTATAATTCAGCTAGCTTTTGGTGTTGTTCTTTTGGCTGGTCTTAAATTTAACCTTATTTTCTTGCAGAAGTTATTGGGTAAAGCCATCAACTTGCAGGAACATGGATGGAAATTGCTGACTATTAGAATTTCTATTTTCTTTTTCTTTTTGGCAGGTTTGAACGAGTTAGTGTGGCGCACCCAGTCCACAGATTTTTGGGTGAACTTTAAAGTATTTGGAATTACAGGTTTAACAATTGTTTTTCTAGTTTTTCAAATGCAGTCACTAAAACGATATCTAGTACTGGATGGTAATAGTTCGAATTAAAGTTATTGTAGGTAGCTATGATTTATGAATTAAGAATTTATGAGTGCTTTCCTGGTCGCTTGCCCAGTTTACTGGAGCGATTTGAGAATGTAACACTAGATTTGTGGAAAAAACATGGTATTGAACAAGTCGGCTTTTGGACTCCCACCGTTGGCCGGTCAAACAAAGAGTTAATATATATACTTAAGTGGGAGTCTCTTGCAGATAGAGAGCAAAAATGGAACGCATTTACTGCCGATCCCATATGGTTGGATAAGAGAACTGCGTCTGAGGCGGACGGGCCAATTGTTGCAACAATTGAAAATTCATTTTTGCAGCCTACCCAATTTTCTTTATCTAAATAAATAAGACAGTAAATTTTACAGAAGGGCTAGATAATATGGCTAACAGCAATCAGCAATCCAGAATAATAGCTGGTATTCTATTGATGATCTGTTGCATCACATTATTTTCAATAAAAGATGCTATAGCTAAGCACCTTAGTGATACCTATCCGGTCATAGAAATATTATTTTTTCAATATCTTGTGATGATGGTTATAGTTTTGCCGATCACAGTTTTTAAGGGTAATTGGAATTTTTATCAGCAACCAGATAAAATTTCTTTATTGTTCCGGGGTTTTTTGGGGGTATCAGCTGTCGGATTACTGTTTTACTCTTTTTCTATGATCCCTCTGGCGGATGCAACAGCACTTATTTTTGTTTCCCCAATCGTGGTTACTATACTTTCGCCATATTTTCTTGGAGAAAAAGTAGGATTAATAAGCTGGTTAACCACTTTGGTGGGATTTATAGGTGTGTTGTTAATTATTCAACCTGGTTTTGAAACATTTAATGTTGGGACGCTTGTAGCTCTTTTGTCGGGAATTTTGTTTGGTCTTTATGGCATAGCGACCAGAAAACTTACTTTTCAACATCGAACCGAAGTTATGATGCTTTACACTTCGCTAGTAGGGGTTTTTGCTGTAGGTGTGTTTTTGCCTTTTAATTGGGATATGCCTGTGGGTCTTGACTGGCTAGTTATTGTGCTAGTGGGGCTCATTAGCTCTTCGGGCCATGCACTGATGGTCCTGTCTTATGCGAATGCGCCGGCGACCATAGTTACACCTTTTCTTTATACCTCTATTATTGTTGCTACAGCTCTCGGATATTATGTTTTTGGAGATTTTCCTAACTTGGTTGCTTGGATTGGTATCATTATTATAATCGCAAGTGGAATTTATTTGGGCATAAGGGAGTCGTCAGCTCAATAATAATTGATTAATCTCTGGTTCTATGGTTGTGAGGTCTTTAATGGAAAATAATGATAGTGAAAAAAATAAGAAAATTAAGATAAAGGGGCTCGATCATCTATCTGTTGCTGTGCCTGACATAGAAAAGGCTATAGATTTTTACCAAAACAGTTTTGGTTGTGAAGTAAGTAACACCAAGATTTTGGAAAACCAGGGGGTGAAAATAGCCTATGTTGACCTGGGTAACGTACAATTGGAATTGATGGAACCCTATGGAGAAACATCTCCTATCAAGAAATTTTTAGATCGGAATTCCTCAGGTGGCATTCACCACTTTTGTTTGAGAACCGAAGATTTTGAGAGAGCCCTGCAAACTACTAGACAAGAGGGCATGCAGGTTTTAGGTGATGGTTCAGCGTCAATTAGTCACCACGGTAAGAAGTTTTTTTTCATCCATCCTAAGGATACTTTTGGTTCATTAATTGAAATTGAAGAAGATCAAAACGACCACTAAACATTATTTAAATTTCAGGAGGTTAGAGTATTCATGAAAAATGTAGATTATAAAGAGATTTTGTTTGAAGTAAAAGACGATACGGCTTGGATAACAATTAACAGGCCAGAAGTTTTGAATGCATTTAGAGAGCAAACACTTGATGAATTGATACATGCCGTTAAGTCAACCAGAGAAGACTCCTCTCTAGTGGCGGCGGTAATTACGGGGGCTGGCGATAGAGCATTTTCATCGGGAGGTGATTTTCATGCCATGATGAAACTAAATCGCGCTAATGCCCTACACTGGAATGATAGAATGCTGGGGTTAGCAATGGCAATACGGGGTGTCCCCATTCCAGTCATAGCGATGGTTCACGGGCACTGCATGGGGGGTGGTCACGAACTAGCCTTGTGGTGTGACTTGGTAATATCTGCCGATGACGGTGTGTTTGGACAGACCGGGGCACGGGTAGGCGCTTGTCCTACGGTAGGCGCAACCCAATATATACCGAGACTAATTGGCGATCGTTTGGCTAAGGAAATGATATTTCTCTGTCGTACATTTCCTGCGGAAGAGGCTGTGAGAATAGGGCTCATAAATCGTGTTGTCCCAAAGGCTGAATTGAGAAAAGAGACGGAAGAATGGTGTAAAAAAATAAAGGGGTATTCTGGCCAGACATTAAGGGCTACCAAAAAGTCACTAAATTTTGAGTCAGATGAGCTTTACGCTTCCTGGCAGCAGGGGATGGAGCTGTTAGCTGAAATTTGGGGTTCGGAAGAATCACTAGAAGGCATGAATGCATTTTTAGAGAAGCGAAGCCCGGATTTTCATAAATTCCGCCTTAAAAGGAAGGAGCAGGTCGATAAGTATCTCGATGATCTAGCTAATGATAGAAACAAAGCAGTTCGGGAAAAATAACGGTATGGCGACGTCTGGGGCACTATCTGGACTTAGAGTAATTGATCTTACGCGGATTTTGGCTGGTCCATTTTGTACAATGAACCTGGGAGATATGGGTGCCGAAATCATAAAGATTGAAAATCCAAAGGGTGGTGACGATACTCGAGGTTGGGGTCCGCCATTTGCTGGAGAGGAGTCTGCCTATTACCTTGGGGTCAATCGAAACAAGAAAAGTGTTGCAATTAATCTCAAAGAGGAGCGCGGCCTGGAAATACTTGGGGATCTGGTATCAAAGTCAGATGTGCTAATCGAGAACTTTAAATCGGGGACCTTGGAAAAATGGGGATTTACACCTGAGTGGTTTAAGGCTAACGCTCCAAAAGTTGTCCACTGTTCAATAACTGGTTATGGGGATGACGGTCCTAAAGGTGGAATGCCAGGTTATGATTTTTTACTTCAAGCCGAGAGTGGGCTTATGAGTATTACGGGAGAAGAGAGAGGTGCACCGCAAAAACTAGGTGTAGCAATAGTTGACGTTTGTACAGGTCAATATGCTGCCATTTCTATTTTAGCAGCCCTAAGGTCTGTAACGGAGACAGGCAGGGGGCAAAGAGTAGATGTGTCTTTATTTAACACTAGTCTTACCATGCTTATTAATGTTGCTTCTAGTTACCTAATAAGTGGCACGTCCGCTAAACGTTTTGGTAATGGGCACCCTACTATAGTTCCTTATCGAGATTTCCCCTGTTCCGATGGAGACATTGCTATAGCGGTCGGTAATGATGGACAGTTCGAGAGACTGAGTAAAGTTTTAGGCCATCCTGGCTGGGCGCAGGATCCCAGGTTCATTAGAAATCAAGATAGAGTAAACAACAGGGAAACCTGTGAAAAATTAATTAGAGATGTTCTGGTTAACAAAACCGTTAGCCATTGGATAAATGAATTTGAGGCAGAGGGAATTCCCTGCAGTAAAATAAATGCAGTTGAGGAGGCCTTGGAGAGCGAGCAGGCAAGTGCTAATAATATGGTTTTAAACCTTGATCATCCAACCGCAGGCAGTATTAAGATGATGGGAATTCCTTATAATTTTTCAGAAACGCCCGCAGGTATAAGGGAACATCCGCCACTTTTGGGGGAGCACACCCATGAAGTTTTGGATGGAGTTTTAGGTATTGGGTCAGAAGACATACAAACTCTTGAGGATAATGGTGTTATAAATAAGAAATCTTTTTGATGCAGTCGTTGACATAAGCGGAGTACAAGCCTATTTTCCTCATTCGCTGGATATAGGCTAAATTTTTGATAGAGATTAGAAGTTATGAAAGTTCGAAACTCTTTAAAGTCAGCTAAACAACGAGACAAGTCCTGCAGTGTAGTAAGACGCAGAGGCAGGCTCTACGTTATTAGTAAGAAAAACCCCCGGTTTAAGGCCAGGCAGGGTTAATACTGCAAACCCTAAGCTAGCTTTCTCATAAAATTCAATATTGTAATTAATGCTTGCTGATGAATTATCTGGTTTTAATACTAGGTATCCGCGTAGTGCTTACCTTTAGATAGTTTTCCGATGCCAGGGTTCAGACTATTAGTTGGGTCTATAGATTTATAAAAGTCTGCAAGATTTGGTTTCGCTGCGTATAGGTGACCTACATTATGTTCAGCTGGATATTCGGCTCCCCTTTTATCAAGAATTTCCAACATTTCTGTCTTTATGGTTTCTATATCTGCGCCTCTTTTTACTACGTAGTCGTGATGCATTACATGGCAAAAAAAGTGTCCGTAATAAAGTTTGTGTATGAGTTTTTCATCGATCTCTGCTGGCAAGACTTCAAACCAATCACGGTCATTTCGCCTAAGTGCAAAATCCAGCGCCAATATATCTTCAACATCTTTGCTATAAAGTTTCTGGTAACGAATTGCTGCGCCGGCGGCGGCAAAACGATTAAGCTCAGCTATTTTTCCTTCGTTTTCTGAACATGGGAAATAGTCTCCAGTTTTATCAGAAAAAAAATGGTCCAGAAATTTATTTGCTTCATCAATACCTTCATCGTGCATTTTTAATATCAGATGATGTTCATACTTGTTTTGATACTCTCTTAATTGATTAGGTAAAATATTGGGCCAAAGCTTAGCTAGCTGCTGGAGTAGCTTATCCGTCATATTAGAGAATAATTTTATTTTATTTACGCGAGTGTCTATAGCGTTCTTTAGAGCAAAAAATGTTGGTAAACGTTGCGTACCAAACATATTGATCATCAAAACGGTATCCTTTCCATACTTTTCGGTGATATCAATTATATCACGATGCATATACTCCCCACTTACGGGTAAAGTGTTAAATTCCGAGAGAATTGTACGGCGTATTTCTGTCAAATCTTCCAAGTGGTTAGTACCTATATAAAATACTTTTTCAGACTCATTTTTGGGATAGGTGTCTAGGCGTGCCGCAAAAACAACTAGCTTTCCCGCGCAACCAGAAGCTTCGTGTAGGCATCGTTGGTCGGCATTATATCTTGCTGGGGTATCTGCATCTACATCCCGAACAATCTTGGAGTATTCGTTATCCGATGCTTTTTTGTCCGTCTGTTGCTGGTTAACCGAGGAAAGGTCAAGGGTGTCGAGGCTTTTTAATATTGTTTCCGGATCAGACCCGAGTTCTAATCCAATATTATTGACCAATTGTAATTCGCCATTTTCTGTGATTTGAGCAAAGACGGAAAGTTCTGTGTAAGAGGGTCCACGCTCTACCAGAGAACCTCCTGAGTTGTTGCAAACACCACCAATTACGGAGGCTCCGATACAAGATGAACCGAGGACCGAATGAGGTTGTCGTCCGTAAGGTCGCAATTGATTTTCTAGATCATAAAGTGTTGAACCTGGCATACATACGACTTGCTTACCATTATCTAAAAGATGAATTGTATCGATACGGAGAGTACTAATGATTACAGCCCCGCGATCATAACGGCCATTTGGAGTGGACCCTTCTGTAAGTCCCGTATTTGCGGCTTGCATAATAACGATTAAATCTGATGCGACACAAATTTTTAGTACTTGCCAAAGCTCTAGTAACGTCCCGGGTTTTATGACGCAAATAGCCTCACCAAACCCCGACCGATAGCCCTTTCTAAACATCTCTGTATTTCTTTCTCCAGTAAGTACGTAACGTGTCCCGACTACCTTTTGAAACTGGACTACAGAAGCTTCATTCTCCAATGGTCTTTTCTCCCAAGTACCTAGCTGCAGTATCTATGAATGTGTTTTGAAATCAACTAATGATATTGGAATAAGCAACAGTTGTTAGCAATAGATTTTTCTAAAATCCCATAAAACCAAAAACACCCGGTCCTTTGGCAACACCACTGGTTAAGCTAAGCATATTTTCAACAATTGCGTTGTTTCCGCTGGTTAACAAGTTCATGTTATTCAGCGTTAATTGAAGTTTCATATCTGCTGCGAGAGAAACAGCCCGGGATGCATCTAATTCTTCTTGTCTAATAGTGTCCTTTTCTTTTTCCAGAATTTTAATTCTTAAATCAATACCTTCCAAAGATGTTTCCAATCGCTTTGCTTTTGTAACTAATGGAGGCGTGTCTATATCTAATTTGGTTATCGCAGTTTCGAGGTCGGTTATGGCTCTTTGGACGAGGGTGTCGTCGGAAAAATTTTGATGATACTCCGAAGTTAGTATATTTAATCCAGACCTTACCAAAGTACCGGATAATGGCTGAGAGCCAACTAAGGTTATCGAACCGCTATTAGGGTCATAACTACTAACATTCAAATCGTCAGCAGATATGGAAAGTCCTGTTTTTGTAATTAAGTCATTTACGACTGTGTGTTGATAAAACTTGTTGTCAATTTTGTCTAGTTTCCAGGTAAACCCGCCTTCATCTATTATTTTGAAGTCAACACCCAAATCCATACCCTCAAACTGCAGAGCACCTCCGCCTGTTTCTCTCGTCGGTATAAGTAATTTATTATTTTCTGGCGAACTACCTTCAAAATTACCAACTAGATTAAAAGATCTGAAACCAAAATTCTGTGTGGCTCCATCTACTACCGTACTAATCTTTTTTATTAGGTCATCATAATCCTTTGATATTTGTTGTCTTGTTTCAGGTGAAGCTGATCCAATCATAGTTTGCAGTTTGCTTTTAGCGCTTAATAAGGTGTTCCTTATCTCGGTGACCGCGCCTTTAGCTTTGGTAACGGTAGCGACATTATTCGCTATTTTTTCTTTAAACCTAGTCAATCTCTCAATTTTTTGAGTGGCCCGGATAAAATCACCCCGGTCAAAGTCCACGGCGACTTCAGCTCTTTCTTCTTTTGCTCTCGCTACGAGTTGTTTGGTAATTAGAGCTATGGAGTCCATACTATTAAATTGATTAGATGCGACGTTGCTCTCAATTAAGCCAGTGCTTGAGGATAATGGTGAAGTCATCTATTTAGTTCTTACAGTTAAAAATGTACGATCTATGATATAATAATGAATTTTGTCGGACCTTTTATGATTGGGTAGTATTAAAGCATTATTTGCGTTAAGACATCGTTACCTTGGAGGAGAAAATAATGGAAAGTAAAGTAGTGGCTTTGATTGTAGGTTCAGGATCAGGTCTTAGTGCATCACTAGCTCGTAAATTTTCTAGCAACGGACTAAGTGTCATGCTGGCAGCTCGGAACGTAGATAAATTAGAAGACTTAACATCTGAAACAGGGGCAACCACCTTCCAATGCGACACAGCCGATAGCGGACAGGTGCAAAAATTATTTGAGAATTGTACGTCTGCTTTAGGGCCTCCAAAAATTGTTGTGTTTAATGCTAGTGCGAGAGTACGTGGCCCTATTACAGATATTGACCCAGATGAAGCACAAAATGCAATATTAACCACTGCTTATGGCGGTTTTTTGGTCGGGAGAGAGGCAGCTAAAGTTATGGTTGAAAAAGGCAGTGGTTCCATATTCTTCACAGGAGCGTCCGCAGGGGTAAAGGGGTTTCCAAATTCTTCGGTTTTTGCAGTTGGCAAATTTGGACTTAGGGGACTTGCCCAAAGTATGGCAAGAGAGCTACACCCTAAAAATATTCATGTAATGCATATAGTAGTTGACGGTGGCATCAAAAATGTTGCCACAGGTAGAGTCGAAGGCGGCGAGGATCAGCCAGATAAATGGTTGGATCCCGATGCTATAGCTGACACTTATTGGCATTTGCATTCTCAACACCGTAGTTCGTGGTCTTGGGAAATAGAGGTTAGGCCTTGGGTGGAAAAATTCTAGGCCTACTTACATACCGAGAGCTCTTTTGTACAGATCTAGCAGCGCCTCTTGCTGTTCTCTATCGGCTCCATCAAGTTTTCGTAAACTTATTAAGTGCCTTATGGTTTTTCCGTCAAAACCCATAGCTTTTGCCTCGGAGTATACTTCTCTTATATCTGCCATTAATACAGCTTTCTCTTCCTCCAGGTTTTCAATCCTGGTTACAAAGGATTGCAAAAGGTCACTTGAAATACCACCAACATCTGTCATTAATCTCTCCAATTTTAAAAAAGAAGCCGAGTTAAAAGCTAAGTATCAAAGTATATAAACTATAACACTATTGAAAACCAAACATGTTTTACAATAAAGACAGTCGTTATCATTTGAACAGGGCGTTAGTAGCGCTATTCCTCGGAGCAGCGGCAATAGGCTTTGCTCCTATTTTTGTGCGCCTTAGTGAACTGGGGCCCAGTGCAACCGCCTTCTATCGGATGCTATTCTCAATACCTGTAATATTATTATTGGCCCAACTCTTACCTGTGGACAAAGAGAAAAAGAGCCCAAGGACAACACGGGATTTTCTATACCTATTTTTGGCGGGATTGTTTTTTTCAACTGATTTATTTTTTTGGCACTGGTCTATAAAATTAACTTCTGTAGCTAATGCTACTTTGCTAGCAAATACGGCTCCGATCTTTGTGTCACTGGCTGCGTTCTTCTTTTTTGGTGAACGTCAAAACAAGGTATTTTTTTTAGGCCTTATTTCAGCATTTATAGGATTGTTTTTTCTGTTGGGAGGAAATTTTGAAACTGCCAGGGATAAATTTCTAGGTGATTGTTTAGGCGTTTTAGCCGCTATATTTTATGCCGCTTACATGGTTACAATAAGCCGGTTAACTTATAAATTCTCAACTATAACTATCATGGCATGGAGCAGTATTTTCTCTGCACTAGTGCTGATACCCGTTACAATATTTTCAAACGAGAGTTTTGTAGCTATCACAGCTAGTGGTTGGATGATTTTGTTTGCCCTTGCTGCCTTTTCTCACGCTGGCGGGCAAAGCTTAATAGCCTATTCGTTTTCCTACCTATCTCCTACTTTTGCATCTCTTGGGTTGCTTTTTCAGCCAGTCATTGCGGCGCTACTCGCCTGGCTAATTTTTTCTGAAGCACTATCTCTTGAGCAGGCTGTTGGTGGAGCCACGGTGCTGTTAGGAATCTATATTGCTCGAATAGGAAATAAGTCACTCTAGACGCTTAAATCTAAATAAATCTGAGAACTTGACAAATGGTCGTCTTTTGCCATGTTTGGCACTTTTACAGGAAATACCACCAATATGCATACCAATATCGATGTATTTGTTCATCAAGGCTCAAAAGGTTTTGAAGGCTGTGATTACTTTATAAATGAAGAGCCAGCCAAGGCAGACTTTTTATCAGAATTAAAAAAAGGTTTTTTAGAAACACCTAAAGTAATTTCACCAAAGTTTTTTTACGATGAATTGGGAATGCAGCTATTCGGTAAGATAACCGAAACCCCCGAATACTATGTAACCAGGGTTGAATTGGAGTTACTGGAAAATTTGGGTAATGAACTATCGGAATTAGTCGGAAAAAATAAAGTCGTCATAGAATATGGTTGCGGCTCCAGTCGTAAAATAGCCACATTGCTTCGAACACTAAATTCGCCATCAGAATATTTAGCTATCGATATTTCACCCGATGCCCTGAAAGAGACAACTGGGACAATTGCATCCGCTTTTCCGAATGTAAGGGTGGGCGGCTTATGTGCCGATTTTTATTCTTCATCTTTCGTACTGCCAAGGGAAGTAGGGGGAAGTAAAGACTCTCGATTGGTGTTTTTCCCAGGTTCAACGATTGGTAATCAGGAGCCTCGTGAAGCTCAGAAATTTCTGGAAAACATCCATAATGTTCTGGGTGTTGGAGGTAATTTACTAATAGGCGTTGATCTGAGGAAGAGTAAGGATTTACTCGAGGCGGCTTATAATGACCAGATGGGTTACACTGCCGATTTTAATTTAAACCTTATTTCTAGAATGAAAAATGAGTTAGAAATAGATATTAGCCGAGATGCATTCAATCATTTAGCTTTTTATAATGAAGAAAAAAGCAGGATAGAAATGCACCTAGTGGCATCTGTCGATCAGGAATTTGAAATTGACGGCACGAAGTTTACTATTTTAAAGGACGAAGCTATTCATACAGAGAACTCCTACAAATACACTTCTGAGGATTTTGAGACTATTGCCGTTAACAGTGGATTTAAACTTGAGAAGTGTTGGAGTGATCCAGATGATTTATTCAGCATTCAGTATTTAAAAGCGGTTTAGTCTCCTTTTAGAAGGCCTTTTGCTTCATTAACTCAATCAATTGGTTTAGTCTGTTGATCTCTTGATTTTGTATTTCAATTAATTTTTCCGATTTATTGACATATTCTGTTAAATTTTTTTCTGCTCCCGAAAAATCGGCTCGAAAGGCTCTGAGTTGTTCAGGCCAAGAAGCTTGAAATTCTTTTTCATAATCTATTACTTGTTCTTCAATAGTTTTAAGCTTGTCAGTTAAGAGATTATTATCTTCGGCCCCTATAAGGTAGGCCCTCAACATACGGAGCATATTCAGTTGAACTATGAATTGGGATGGGTGCCTTAAATCAGTATCCCACGACGCCATTCTGTCAGAGTAACTAACACTTTCGTAAACAGGGAGATAATCTACATTCTTGTGGCTTTTTGAAAACCCTTCTGCAGCGGTTCGTAAAACACTTTTGGAATAGCTATTTGCAACCAAGACATCACAATTTCTAAATGTACTTGCGAGCGGGATAGGGGATACGGTTAGAATGAGGTTAAAATTGTTTGGGATAAACTCTGACAACAGTTTATATATTTCTGATAGAGTCGAAGACACCTCTTCGTGGTCTAATATTTGTATTTCGTATTTGGCTAATTCTTCATCGTTGCTAACATCCCCTGGCCAGTTTTCCAGGTAAATACCAGTGTCTTTATCAAATATACACTCTATTAATCCTAGTGTAATTATTACCACGTTACACTTTAAAATAGACCTATAGCTTTTCGTATAAGATTTATTTATTTGGTCAAGTGTCTGTTTTTTGCCAGGAACTTTGTGCCCCAAAGTCGGATCAAAAAATAGACCATCATTCATTTTTATATAGCAATTCTGCCTCGTATTTATTTTATCTGGTTCAAGTGCCCATTTTAAGGACTGTAGAATATTTTTTGGTGTGTAGTGAAAGTCCAAATTGTTTGTGCGAAACTCGGGCGGAATATCTTTCTTTATATCTTCTGGAAATACCTTTAGTCCCAAAGTTCTAAGTTCAACCGCAATTGAATTTGCAAAGCAGGATCCCAAAGTAAATATGTTATCTGTGGAAGTGATCTTAAACGCTGGATCGAAACGCGGCGAGCAAACGGGCTCCAGACGGTTGCGGGTAGCTCGAGTAGGCCAACGGAATTCCTTGTTTCTTTTTGCCAATTGGCTTAATCGCTCCATTGGAATTCGCTCTATTGCCACATCTTTCTCCTTTTAAACTCCCTAGTTTTTTCTCAATAATAGTTTGATTATAACTTATAGTTGGTTATTGCAGAAAATATTTTTCTATTTCGGGGTAGCAAGTGGAAGCAAAAAAACGCTGTTTTGGTAATGAACAATCAAAGTCTCTTCTCGCTGAATATCACGACAACGAGTGGGGTGTGCCTGTTCATAACGATCGCGTTTTATTTGAAATGCTTATTCTTGAGGGAGCACAAGCTGGCTTAAATTGGGAAATGGTACTAAAAAAGCGTGAGGGGTATCGTAAGGCTTTTAGGGGTTTTTCCCCTCAACTTATTTTTAAAATGACTGATACAGAAATTGAAGCCTTACGTAAGGACAAAAATATCATTCGAAATCGACTCAAAATTTACTCAGCCCGAAAGAATGCCGGAGTATTTTTAGAGATTCAAAAGGAATTTGGATCATTTGATAAATATGTTTGGGATTTTGTGGGAGGCAAGCCAATCCTCAACAGCTGGAAAAAATTTGACGATGTTCCCGTCACCACATCACAAAGTGATGCCCTATCTAAAGATTTAAAAAACAGAGGTATGACTTTTGTCGGATCAACCATCATATATGCCTACATGCAGGCAGTAGGCATGGTCAACGATCATGTGGTAAGTTGCAGCTGTTACAACAAAGGTCGTTAGTATATTACACCCTAGGAAAAATAAAAAATTAGATTGGCGTTAGTTTTTGACGAAGGCTTCGGGATAATTCGTGAAAAAATCATCGGAGATAATAGTCATTACACCGCTCTCTATTACCGCACCAGCTTCCCTTCTTATTTCAGTAAGAGCCTCATCTGCCCCAAATTGTTTTAATACATCCATACTATCGAAGCGCATAACAGCATGCAGCTTGGTCGGGTCGTCTTTTTCCGTCCCAGCGAATAAAAAAGAAATGCCCATTTCTGTCAATTTATCCTCGATTGAATAAACCATCTCCTGCCAAGCATCGAAACCTTTGGTTATTGTTATTTTACTTTTAGTTATTATTGCCATTAAAGTTCTCCTTGGGTTGGATTAATTACAAATTCGGAAATTCTTTTATCATTTTTAAATGGTGCCGCCGGAAGGAATTGAACCTTCGGCCTCGCCCTTACCAAGGGCGCGCTCTACCCCTGAGCTACGGCGGCAAGTATCCTATTTTAGAGATCGGGAACATGCCATAAGAACTCAATATCTACAATACCACTGCTAATAAACATTTCCAATTGACTTGACCTACTTTACTCTCTAATTCACGGTTTCTAGCTAGGAGATTTATTGTGTCATTTAAAGAGCGTTCGGCTAAAAAAATGAAGGCGGGGAAAAAAAATACGAGTTCGGCAAAGGGACGTGAAGATAGATTGGCCAAAGCTTTAAGAGACAACTTACAGCGAAGAAAAAATAATTAACTGATTTTTTTTGTCCTTGTGATACTAATCAAATAATCCAACCTAACAACTTAGGTTGCACCCTTGAAGGTGGTTATTTATCAAGTGGGGAAACAGCAGAAATGGATAGAATCCATATTTTAGGTGGAGAAAGGCTAGAAGGCGAAGTATTAATTGGGGGCGCTAAAAATGCTGCTCTGCCTTTAATGGCATCCTCCCTTCTCTCCTCTTCTCCTTTAACTTTGAGTAATTTGCCACATTTAGTTGATATTACTACCATGGTCCAATTGCTAGGTGATTTAGGTGTAAAAATCAGTATGGATGGAGATTCTCCAAATGGAGGTTACGCGGGCCGAGCAATAAAAATGGATGCCTCTGAACCACTGGAAAAATCAGCGCCCTATGATCTAGTAAGGAAGATGAGAGCTTCAGTACTTGTTTTAGGCCCACTTTTGGCAAGGTGGGGTGAGGCAAAGGTGTCAATGCCTGGAGGTTGCGCGATAGGAACAAGACCTATTGATTTACATCTTTCGGCTTTAGAAGCTTTAGGTGCTACTATCGATTTAAAGGAAGGATATGTAAATGCAACTGCCCCTAACGGACTTAAGGGTTGTGAAATAAATTTTCCATTTGTTTCAGTGGGAGCTACAGAAAATATTTTAATGGCTTCTACGTTAGCTAAAGGTAAGACTATTATAAAGAATGCGGCTCGCGAGCCGGAAATAATTGATTTAGCAAATTGTTTAGCGGATATGGGCGCCAGCATTAATGGAGCTGGAACTGATACTATGGAGGTGGTAGGGACCGAGGAATTGAATGGCACTGATTATCAAATAATTCCCGATAGAATAGAGACAGGTACTTATGCAATAGCCTCGGCAATTACCGGTGGAGACTTGCTGCTGAGAGGAGCAAGATTTGATACTTTGTCGGCATTTTTTTCCCTGCTCGGTAAAGCCGGCGTTGAAGTTATTCAGGAGAATAAAGGTGTGAGGATCAAGCGCACAACGGAGCAACTTGCCGCTGTTGACATTTATACAGAGCCATACCCAGGTTTTCCGACTGACATGCAGGCTCAGATTATGGCTTTAATGGCCGTTGCAAAGGGTAAATCTATAATTACAGAATCAATTTTTGAAAATAGATTTATGCATGTACCAGAATTATGCCGGATGGGTGCTGATATTGATGTTAATGGATCCTCAGCAACTGTTAACGGTGTTAGCAAACTTTCGGGTGCGGAATTGATGGCAACAGATTTAAGGGCTTCCGTCTCGCTTATACTTGCTGGCTTGGTAGCGAGGGGAGAGACTATAATTAATAGGGTCTATCATCTGGACCGCGGTTATGAACGCGTAGAAGAAAAACTAGGCATGTGCGGGGCTAATATTAAGCGAGTTAGCTTTTAGTCAATAAAATAGAGCTTTATTATTGTTTGCGTTGCGTTTTTTCCATTAGGGGCTGGAATTATTATAAAAACTGTAATAGATACCCCTTTTATACTAAGAAGATTTGGAGAAGTTAGAATTGGTTTTGGATAATAAACTGATTATAGCCCTGCCGAAGGGTCGTATACTTGAAGACGTTTTGCCGTTACTTGAAGCAGTTGGGATAAAACCTGAAAAAGCTTTTTTTAATGATGACGAGAGAAGATTGTCTTTTTCAACGAATAATTCAAATTTAGACTTAATTCGGGTTAGAAGTATTGATATGGGTACTATAATATCTTTTGGGGGCGCACATTTTGGAATAGCGGGATCCGATGTTTTAACGGAAATAGATTCTCCAGAAATCTATACACCTGTTGATCTCGGAGTTGGCCAATGTCGGATGGTTGTAGCAGAACCAGCTAGCTTGGCAAAAGAAAATAACCCAAAATTACTAAGTCATATTAGAGTGGCTACGAAATACCCAGAAATTACCCGTCGGCACTTTGCCGCACA
>PTLG01000020.1 GCA_002937995.1 Alphaproteobacteria bacterium MarineAlpha3_Bin7
TGTCCCCAAAAAATAGCTTTTTGATATTCGGCACCTCCATGTATTCCTGCTGGGACTGCCCATAATAGAGCAATTATAACGCCGATTAATATTGCAACAAAAGAACTCAAATACCATTTTGACCATGTATAGTTGATTTTTTGATGAGTCCAAAATGGCGCAAGAATTATACAAGGTAGTATAAATAGAAAAATTACTGGCCCCTTGCTGAGTATTCCTAATCCAATTGAAAAGCCAACTAAAGACCATCCTTTCAAAATAAATCCGCGAGTGACTGCTATAAGTCCAAAGATACCTAAAAGGGTCCAAAATGTAATTATTAGGTCAAACATTGTAAGGGTTGTGTAGGTTCCCCAATAAAAACAGCCTAGTAAAATAAGAATAGAATAAAATCCTGACTTAGTATTAGGGTAGAAGTAATTGGCAATGGCATAAGTTATCCAGAGACATCCAAAGCCAAAAATTGGGGCTACTAACCGGGGCCACAATTCATTTACTCCGAATACGGCCCAACCGGCATTTATTGACCAAAACAACAGTGGTGGCTTGTGGCTATAGGGCTCTCCATTAAGGTAGGGTACAAGGAAGTCAGAACGAAGCCACATTTCCCATGCGACACTTAAATAACGAGTTTCGTCGACAGGCAATAGAGGGCGGTAGGTTATTGAAAGTCCTACAAGTAAAACATATCCCAGTATCCATATTGAGTATTGAGATAGCTTACTATTGCTACAAATATTTTTCATATTTTAAATTTTATCAAATTGCACCTAATATTATTACCTAATAATTTTATATTTTAAAATTTAGATTGTTTATCTAGGATAAAGATTAGACTACTATTTTATTCATAAACACAATATTTAATACAACCGAAGAATATGTCATTTTTAAAAGACCAAATTCATGGATTTATATCTAAAGGTGGATTAAAAGCTGGCCTCCAACCTGTTGAAGGGCTTGAAAAGGAAGAGGAGAGGGTTGAGGAACTTCTGCGTTTAGACGTCATAGATAAAGATCTTACAAATGAACGCGAATTTAACAATGTAACGCAATTGGCCTGTTTTTTGACAGGGCGTTCAAAAAGTACCATTAATTTGTTAGATGATGTCAGCCAGCATTCTAAAAATACACAAGGATTTAATGCTATTGAGTCCTTCATGACTAAGGAAATGCCGCGAAGTGTAAGTATATGTCAGTTTATATTAGCAGCCCCTAAAGAGCAAATGATCATTGAAGATGTAAAGAAAGATACTAGAACACAGAATTTTCATAAAATGCCTATGGCTCCAAATATTCAGTTTTATGCAGGTACTCCCATCATTACAAAGCGGGGTTATACCGTCGGAACATTATGTGTTTTCGACGAAAAACCAGGGACCCTTATTCATAGTCAGAAGGAAGGCTTGCGTCTGTTATCGGATCAGGTGAGTAGTCTTCTGGAGCAAATTTCTCCTAAGAAAAAAACAGAGGAAGAGCAATTAGGTGGGGAAAAATCGCCGATTGAAGCTAGCTACTACTCCGCTGCATCTATACTATTTACCGATTTTGTAGATTTTACACAGTTATCTGAGAATATACAGCCAGGGGAGCTTATAGAGACATTGGATCAGTATTTTTCTTCATTCGATCTACTCATGGATAACCACGGCATAAAGAAAGTTAAGACAATCGGAGACTCCTATATGGCCGTTGCCGGTATTCCCGAGGGAAAGCCTGGACATGCCAGGAATGCCTGTGCTGCTGGTCTTGATATCATTAAGATGGTAGACGGGATAAATATGCAGAGAACGGCTCTTGGGAAGGATCCCTGGAAAATTCGGGTTGGTGTCCACACTGGCCCAGTAATAGCTGGATTTAGTGGCAGTGGTTTTGACGTGTGGGGCGACTCTGTTAATATCGCCTCCCGACTAGAGAGTGCGAGTGAGGGTGGCAGGTTGCATATATCCGAAGAAACTAAACTTTCTCTCGATCAGTCATCCGGTATAACTGATCGAGGAGAAATAGAATTAAAGAATAAGGGTATGATGAGGACCTATTTTTTAGATAATCTGGCGTAAATTCTCTGAAATAACTTTTTAAAGAGTGGAGGCGAAAGTTTATGGCCGAGAGGTCTACAAATGTGCTAGTTGTTGGCGGAGGTTCAGTCGGGCTTTGTATGTCAATGGAGCTTGGCTCAAGAAATATTAAGAATATATTGGTTAACCAAAATCATACAACGTCTAAGCATCCAAAAGGTAGTACCTTGAATAGTCGAACAATGGAGCACATGCGTCGGCTAGGCCTTGCGAATGAAATACGAAAGAGTGGGTTACCCCTCGATCATCCGACAGATAGCGTATATGTAACACGATTATCCGAATATGAGCTCGGGAGACTGCCAATGCCAACACCGAGGGAAAAGATATCCAATCCTGGTCCCTGGGGCGAGACATTACTAACACCTGAGCCTATTCATAGATCAAATCAATTTTATTTTGAAGCAATTATGCATACCCATGCGAAAACATTTGATTCTAGTGATGTCCGTTTTGGGTGGCAACTCATTGAATTTGAGGATCATGGTAACGAAATAAGAGCGGAAATAAAAAATATAGATACCGGAGAAGTTGAAGTTCTAGTTTGCGACTACTTGGTGGGTTGTGATGGCGCTTCTAGCATGGTCAGAAAAAAACTTGGATTTAGTTATCAAGGGAGAAGTAGCTCGGGTAATAAGTTTTATGATGGAAAGATGTTATCAATATATATAAATGCACCAAATATTTTTGATGTAATAAACACAGAACTAGCTTGGCACTACTGGACAATTAACCCAAAAGGCCGCGTTGATTTTATTACACTAGATGGGAAAGGAGAGTTTGTTTTACTGGCAGAAGTGTCAAATGAAGATAATATTGATGAGGAACTAATAAATAGTATTGTAAAAAATGCTGTTGGGAAGGATACCGACTTTGAGGTAATTTCTGTTCAAGAATGGGTGGCCGGCCTAGCTCTTGTTGTAGATCACTACCAGAAAGGACGTGTCTTTCTTGCGGGAGACTCTATCCATCTGTTTACGCCCTCTGGAGGGTTTGGTTTTAATACTGGGATAGACGATGTTGCTAATCTTGGTTGGAAACTAGCCGCGACGATACAGGGTTGGGCTTCAGATAATTTACTAAAAACATATGAGATAGAGCGTCTTCCGATTGGTTTGAGAAATACTTCCGCATCAGGTGACTATGCAAACAAAATTGGTTCTATGAAGTTTTCTCAATTTATAGACGAAGATAGTGAGCAGGGAGAATTAGCTCGTAAAGAGCTAGAAGAAGAATTACTAAGCTTCAAAGAAGAGTTTGCAAGTATGGGTGTAGTGCTCGGAGCGAGATATGATTGTTCGCCGATAATTGTTTCTGATGGGACTGCGCCGCCGCCAGATGACAGAGCCAGTTATACTCCCAGTGGTTGTCCAGGTGGAAGAGCTCCACATTATTGGTTAGACGACAAGGTCTCATTATATGATAAATTGGACGAGGGCTTTAACTTGCTTTGTTTTACTAAAACCAAGCAATCAATTTTGAATAGGTTTGAGTTTGCTTGCAAAAAATATGGAATACCTTTTAACTCTATTAAAATAGAGGAAGCTGGTATTAGAGATTTGTATAAAGCCAATTACGTTATTATTCGGCCAGATCACCATGTGGGATGGAGGGGGGATGAAATTCCCCAAGATATAGATATCATTATGGGAACACTGACTGGGCATTTCTTAAATTAGTTATTCTAACCAGAACTTGGTTTAGCTTTCACAGTTACAATTGTTAGTAAGGGGGTACTTTAGTTATGAAAAAAAGAAAATTAGGTTCAAATGGTCCCGAGGTCTCTGCTATAGGTCTTGGATGTATGGGGATGACTATTAAATATGGTCAATTGGATGATGAACATTCAATTGAAACAATTCATCATGCACTTGATAACGGGCTCAATCTGCTTAATTCTTCAGACGCGTACGGAAATGGTAAAAATGAGGAATTAATCTCTCTTGCTTTAAAGGGTAGGCGCCAAGAAGCGGTAATCAATACCAAGTTTGGACAAATAAGAAAAACTGATGGTACAATGGATATCAACGGCAGACCAGAATATGTCCAGGAAGCCTGCGAAGCTAGCTTAAAAAGACTGGGAACTGAGTATATAGACATCTATTCTCAGCATAGAGTGGATCCTACAGTTCCAATTGAAGAAACTGTTGGCGCGATGTCTAGGTTGGTTGAGCAGGGGAAAGTCCTGCATGTTGGATTATCAGAGGCTGGCGATGAAACAGTCAGGAGAGCAAACAAAACTTATCCTATAGTTTGCCTTGAAACAGAGTATTCATTATGGAGCCGGGAAGTTGAGGAAGAAATACTTCCAACGTGCCAAGAGTTAGGTATAAGTTTAATGCCCTATGCACCGTTGGGTCGCGGTTTTCTGAGTGGTTCTATCCGCAGCTCATCAGATCTTAGCGAAGATGATCAGCGTGTAATGCAACCTCGGTTTGCTCAGGAAAACATAGACCAGAATATCGAGAAGCTTGTTGTTTTGGAGGAAGTTGCAAAGGAGAAGGGGTTTAAACCAGCCCAAGTTGCTATAGCTTGGATCCTGCAGCAAGACGAAAATTTAGTACCTATTCCAGGCACTAAACGTACAAAATACCTCAATGAAAACATGAGAGCGGTAGACCTGTTTTTGGAAAAAAATGATCTCGACAGGTTATCAGATGTCTTTGCAATTGGAGAGACTGCTGGCACCAGGTATCCAGCAGGACATATGAAATTGTTAGGTGTTTGATATGGGACGGCTTGACGGCAAAATTGCTCTAGTAACAGGTGGGGGGTCTGGACTTGGCAAGTCTGCCGCGATACATATGGCTGAAGAAGGGGCAAGCATAATTGTATCAGATATTAATTTAGAGACTGCGACAGAAACAGTTGAAACTATTAATAAGGCACGACAAGGAGCAGCTATACCGGTAAAACACAATGTTACAAATGAAGATGATTGGAATAACGTGTTGGCGTTATGCCAAAATCATTTCTCAGAACTTAATATTTTGTTGAATAATGCGGGTATTTCAATAGGGGGAGATATTGAGTCTACAGAATTTGAAACTTGGAAAAAACTACAAGAAGTAGATGTGGATAGTATTTTTTGGGGGTGTAAGCTCGCTATACCAATTTTAAGAAAAGCTAAAAACAGTTCAATTATAAATATTTCTTCTACAGTTGGTATACTTGGAAACCCTCTCACCCTGGGATATGGGACTGCCAAGGCAGCGGTGAGGTCCATGACCAAATCAATAGCCCTGCATTGCGCTCGGCATAAGTATAATATTCGCTGTAATTCTATTCACCCCACATTTATAAAAACACCCTTATTGAAGCGTTTTGCTGATGCGGTTGGTGGTGATGAAGAAAAGGCTTACGACACACTGAGGTCGCTAATACCTCTAGGGGACATACTGGAGCCTAGAGATGTTACATATGGGATAATATACTTAGCGTCTGATGAGTCAAAAATGATGACGGGTTCAGAGCTTGTTATTGATGGTGGATTAACATGCGGATACATGCCCCCAATATAACGTTAGGATTTAACTGCCCCCCAAACTTCATCAGCGACTTCAACCACTAGTTCTAATTTTTTTCTCTGATCATCAACAGATAAATTATTACCGTGGTGGGTGCTTGAAAAACCACATTGTGGGCTAAGACACAGATTTTCTATCGGAATATATTTTTCAGCTTCTTCAATTCTTCTCTTGATTTCATCTTTAGTCTCTATCGTTGGGATTTTCGAGCTAACTAGTCCCAGTATAATAGTCTGGTTTTTATTTGCGAACCGAAGGGGTTCAAAGCCGCCAGCTCGATCACTATCGTACTCCATAAAAAATCCATCGGTATCGAGGTTATCAAACATAATTTCAGCCACGGGCTCATAACCACCTGAAGTCATCCAAGTGCTCTGAAAGTTTCCTCGACACATATGGGTTGTAATAACCATATCTGAAGGCTTTTCGGCTACACAACGGCTTATTGCATTGCCAAATATTTTAATCAATTCATCCGGGTTGTCTCCCCGTTCTAAAATATCCTCTCTAAAGGTAGAATCACATAAATAAGCGAAACTTACGTCATCAAATTGCAAATAGCGACAACCCAATTTGTATAATTCTTGCACCTCATTAGAGTATGCTCTGATAACATCTTCCCAAAATTCATCAAGATCTGGGTAAACATCTCTATCTATTCCTGATCTTCCACTTCGTAAAAAGGTCATACCTGGAGCAGGAATACAGAATTTTGCCACCTCTTTGGTCTTATTTAACACAAAACCAATATGTTCTCTCATAAAGCCGTTATTATTGCCAATTTTTCCAGCTACTTTGAATGTGCTTACTGTGCCGCCACCTGAAAAAGCGTGACCATACGTCTCTTCATTTAACTCAATTCCATCAAATGCGCAGATAAAATCTAGATGCCAATAATCCCTTCGAAATTCTCCATCAGTGATTGCCTTCAATCCTATCTCTTGCTGAAAATCAATTACTTTACTAATTTCTTGATCCTCAATCTCTTTCAACTCTTGGCTGGATATGTTGCCTTGGCGCCAAGCATCTCTTTTTTCCAATAGCCGCTGAGGTCTCAGCAAGCTACCTACTTGGTCTGCACGAAAAGGAGGTTTGCTGGCTATACTCATGTTGTGTCTCCGTTTATAAAACCTTATTACCTAAATTTAATATTATATTTCAAATTATACCATTTAATTTTTCTTATTAAATTTTATCAGTCAGTACATCGTTCTGTAGAATTATTGCCTCATTCACGCTGTCTTTTGGAGACTAGATAAGTTGTTAAGGCAAAAGATATTCCAAAAATGCATAGTAAAGCCATTGGAAAATAAGCTTGTGACGCAAAACGGGAGAAGACCCAACCTGATAGCATGGTAGCACTTCCAATGCCTATCCCCATTACAAGAGCTGAAAATAGACTCTGAGCAGTTGCAGATTGCCTTTCAGGAATAGTATCAGAAATAAAGTGTATTGCTCCCAAGTGGGTAGCACCAAATGTGAGGCCATGAAGTGCTTGTGCAAATATAAGAAACGGCAGAAAGTCTGTTGAGCCCAAAATTATCCACCTCAATACACCTGCAGCTCCTCCTATAATTATAAGGAATATGGGCTTAATATATTTAAATACTTTTGAACTATAGTGAAATAGTATGATTTCTGCTATCACGCCCTCTGCCCATAATAGTCCTATAAGGGTTTCTGAGAATCCAATCGATTTCCAATGAATTGTGCTAAAGCTATATACCACTGCATGGCTGCTTTGAACCATTGCCGCCGCTAATAACATTAATACAAAGGGTTTATTTTGTATAAGAGTGAGTATGGGGAGTTCAGCGGTTTTGCTCGCAGTAAAGTGCGTTTTTGGGAGTTGAAATGAAGCCAATACAATAAAAATTAGCCCTACTGTGGTCATAAACAAAACAACGTCTGAAGATCTACCCTCTAAAATATTACCAGCCAAAACTGCCCCTAAAATGAATGTAATTGAGCCCCAAAGCCTTATTTTGCCATAATTGACTTCCTTTTCTCGAACCGCATGCATTGTTAAACTCTCAGCCAAAGGCTGGGATGAAGAGAGAAAGGTGTAGAATATAACCGTTATGGCTAAAATGAGCCAAAAGCCTGAGGACCAGTTAAAAAGCGTAAATGATAACAGGGCAACTATGGCCAAAAATAGTATTATTGGCTGACGAAGTCCCTTTCTATCGGCCACATGAGCAACAATAGGACTAGTAAATGCTCTCACGAAAGGCGCAGCAGCCAAAATAAAACCGATTTCTGTTGGCCTTAATCCCTTATCTTCGAGCCAAATAGGCCAAAAAGGCATTAAAACTCCGATTACAGAAAAATATGCCCCATAATAAAGGGAAAGCCTAAATGAGCTCACGACAGGTCTGCTAGTTTATAACCAAACCTGCATCACAAAGTCGAAAGGACCCTCGACATTAGCTAAATCAACTCTTTGTTGCTTTATTTTATAACCAACATCTGTTTCCAATAATTTGTGAGTATATTTTCCTCCAAAATACCTCTGTTGGTCTAACCTATACTCAACCATATGGAATCGAGAAGTAACTTCTATGCTTTTATTTTTTTTATCTTGGGTTTGAATTATTACATTTGAAACAACATGGCTAGTTCTATGCCCAGCTGATTGGGAGTGTGCATAAGGATGTTCTATTCTTCGAATTCTCATATCCATCAAGTAGTGGTCTTCAAAGAAAATATTTGGCTGTCCTTCGGCAGTAACTTGATCCCTGGATGCCGGCATCCAATAAATCCCATCATCTGTGAAGAGACTTAACCATTCTTCCCATCTTCTTTCATCAAGGCATTCAGACTGATGATAGAGAAATTGTTCAACCTTTAACTGCGCTTCTTTTGACACATTTACTTTTGCGTTTACTGTCATTTATAGATCTTTCCCATTATCCGTTAGATGTTACGACATATACTCTTTCCAGGCTGCCATCATATTTCGCATTGGCTGTTCACTCATTCCACCAACAGAGGTGGTAATACCGTCTTTAACTGGATCCTGTCCATAATTTCTGTGCAAGCTAACCCAGTCCCCTCCACCATCTAATTCTAAGCCGTCCTGACAAGCTCGAAAGTTATTCAGGTCATCAGCATTAACCATAGTAGACGGGGAGTTAACGTGATAGTAGTACTGTAGAGATCTATCGTATACTCCTTCGGGGGCTCCTTTTAATCTAAAGTGCCATATTTCGGTAAGTGTTTTGTTCGCAGCGAGCGGTCGGATAGCCCTAAGTTGTTGCAGGGGGGGCTGAACCGAAAGACATGGATAAACTAATACATGGTGTACATTAGTTGACAAGATTTCATCCATGCGCTCCTTTCCGTATGCTTTGGTTAGAGCGTCTTCATGAGCAACGGTAACTGGGTCTTTAGGCCGCAGATCCATATATCCCGACAAGACAGTATGTCCGAAAGGATGTCCAACTGTATAAAATTGGTCCCACTTTTCAATAGGAAGGGTGAAGTCAGCAAGAAACTGATACCCAATTGGCGGGTCTTCGCCAGTTTTTTCTTTGTAAATCTTTTGCTCCTGGGCAGCGGCATCACCTGTAGAATGATGAGTGACAGATGGGTGAACTGCATCAAGCTGGTTCTCTAAAAATATTTTCCAGTTTGAGTGCTGAATAATTCGAAAACAATTCATTACAATTTCGCACTCACCCTCTGGGGAACGATTGCAAATATCGTCAAAGGCACTCCTTGCCCCTTGTCCCATCCATTCATCTAAACTTGGACCTTGTTCTGCTAGGCTAGCAAAAACAAAACCTCGATATGTTTCCTGGCGTGCAGGTCGCTGAAGCTGCAATTGTGGGTCGTTTAATTCAATGATACCCTCATAGCCCTTTTTTAGAGGAACATTTCTTAAACTGCCATCCATATTATATTGCCATGCGTGGTAGGGACAGCGGAATGCTTTTGCAACATTTCCATGTTGGTTGTTACACAACAACGCACCCCGGTGCGCACATCGATTAAATAAAACATGGACTTTACCATCTTCAGCCCTACAAAAAATTACTCTTTCTTTTCCAATCCAGGTTGTCCAATAGTCTCCCGGATTTGGAACTTGGCTTTCGTGCCCTACATAAATCCAGGATTTATAAAATATATTTTCTAATTCTGCTTCAAAAACTTTCTCGTCTGCGTAGCAGGCTTTATGAACTCTATCTGGCTCAACCAAGGAAGCAAAATTCTCGTATGAATCTAGTGGCATAGTTTTATCTCCAACAATAATCAACTTAGCGCTTTCCAAGGATACTTTGAAAAAGAACTTTATTCAAAGATTTTTAGAAACAAAAAATGAGTTTTCAAAAAGCTTGCTTAAAAGTTGTCCTTGATCAATATAATAAAATCTAGTTTTAAATTTTGGAGTTTGTGAATTGAAAGCATTAGTCATAGGTGGGACTGGGCCAACGGGACCCTTCGTTATTAATGGATTATTGAGTAGGGGGTTCACGGTGACTATATTAAATCGAGGCACTCACGAGGTGCCAGATATACCGGAAGTTGTGGAGAGAATAGTAGGGGACCCCCATTTTGAGGAGACCCTCAAAAGTGCCTTAGATGGTAGAAGCTTTGATATTATTATTGCAAGCTATGGTCGATTAAGAATTATAGCTGATGTGGTGGGAAAGCACACAGATAGGTTGATTAGTCTTGGCGGAGCACCAAGCTACCGAGGTAATAGGTTCCCAGAAGCCCTGTTTCCGGCTGGCTTACAAGTTCCTTTGCCAGAGGACGCCCAAAAGGTAGTTACTGAAGAAGAATTTCGTTTTGGTTATTTGGTGAAGCTTAGTGAGGACGCAGTAATGCAAGGCCATGCAGACGGTCAATATAATTGTACCCATTTAAGGTACCCTCTGATCTACGGGCCTCGTCAACCTGTGCCCTGTGATTGGTGGCTCATAAAGCGTATACTGGATAAGCGAGAATTTGTAGTGCTACCAGATGGGGGGCTAACCTTAATAACAAGAGGTTATGCTGAGAATATGGCGGAGGCGGTCCTTTTAGCTGTCGATGATGCTGAGGTCTCTTTTGGAAAAATATATAATTGTGGGGATGATCATCAATTGACTATGGCTCAGTGGGTAGAGGTGATTTCAAAAGAAATGGGAGAGAATATAGAAATTGTCTCTGTTCCGTCAAATTATGCTCATCCTTCTCGAAACATGATGATTGGACATCATCATTCCAACCATCTCCTATACGATACTCATGAGATTAGGTCCGATTTAAAGTATAGGGACAAAGTACCTGTTATTGAGGCTTTTAGTAGGACTGTGCAGTGGTATTTAGACAATCCACCTAAATTCAATGACGCTACTAAAACAGATCTGGTTAAGCAATATGAAATGGAAGATGAATTAATTAAAATTCATTCAGAGTTAATGAGTAAATTTGAAAACTTGTCGTTTTCGGATGCAGAATTTATCCACCCATATGCCCACCCCAAAAACCCAGGAAAAGGCAAGGATCACTTTGGTAGGTAATAGATACCATTGATTAGTTAAAGTTTTTAATAAAATCCAATGTCTGGATAGAGGTTAGCGGTTTTGAAATATGAAACCCTTGGCAAAAGTCACAGCCAAGGTTAGTCAAAATGCCCATTTGTTTTTGGGTTTCAATTCCCTCTGCTACCACATTTATATCGAGTGTATTAGACAAATTCATGATGGCTTCTACTATTTGGAGGCTTTTTTTATTTTTTTCAATTTTATTTATAAACGCTCTATCTATCTTTAAAGTATCAAGTGGAAGTTGATGTAAATAACTGAGGCTAGAGTACCCAGTACCAAAATCATCAATAGCGATAGTGGCACCTAAATTCCTTAGGTTATTTAAAACTTTTTTGCTTTGATCAAAGTTTTCAAGCATAAGTGTTTCAGTTACTTCCAGCTTTAATTGTTGGGGCTTTATTTCACCAGAGTTTATAATTTTTTTGATAGTTTCAACTTCCTGATTAGAGGAAACTTGCTTCCCAGAGAGGTTTACACTCATAAATAGTTGTTCGTTTTTTGCTAAATTACAAAATTTTCTATGGTCACTCATGGCCTTTCTTAATGCAAATCGGCCTTGTTCAATTATCAGTCCCGTTTCTTCAGCAAAAGGAATAAATTTATCTGGTGGAACCATCCTTTGTCTATTTTTCCACCTAAGTAAGGCTTCAAAGCCAGATATTTCTCGTCTCGCAAGAGATATTATTGGTTGATAATGAACTTCAAACTCTCCAAGTTCCAAGCCCTCCCGCATTTGTTTTTCGTATTTGATTTTTTTGATTGCTGCAGACCTTATTTTTTTTAATGCATTATTTTCCCCTAGATTGGGTGCAAGCCTGCCCGTGACTTGTTGACTAGTTTTTCGTAAACGAGAGAGAACAACTCTTAGTACAAGGTCCATAATAGGGTTGTTGTAAGCTAGTATTTTCATATGCTTTGATAGCTCAATGATTATAACTTCTGTTGTTTCAATGGCTGTAACGGTTGCTGATCTTGGGGAAGAGTCGATAATAGCCATCTCACCAAATATTTCCCCTTGCCCCAGTTCTGCCAAAACCTTTTTGCCGTTTCGAGATGGTACAGAAACTTCGACTTTTCCCTTTTGGACAATATAGGCGTAGTCACCTGGATCACCGATCTTTACAATTATGGTGCCAGGTTCAAATGTTTCTGAGTAAATTCTCTCTGACATTAATGACCCTTGTATGTAATCAGACCCTTATATGTAATCATATGTTAGTCTTTGGAAAGCCTTGGATAGACGGAGTAAGCGTTTTTGAAGAATATAAGTTGTTTTTCAGCCTCTGTCAGATTTGGGGTCGCATCTATATAGCGCTTTGTATCATCAAAATAAATTTTTGTTTGAGGGTCAATTCCTCTGACTGCTCCAACCATTTCCGAGGCAAATAAAATATTTTTGGCAGGTATAACCTTGGTTAAGCAATCTATTCCAGCTTGGTGATAGACACAGGTGTCAAAGAACACATTGGCCAGTAAATGTTCTTCCAGTAGCGGCTTTTTCATATCCTGAGCAAGGCCCCTATATCGACCCCAATGATATGGTACTGCACCACCTCCATGAGGAATAACAAATTTTAATTCAGGAAAATCCGAGAATAGATCCCCTATAATTAACTGCATAAAAGCGGTGGTGTCTGCAGCAATATAGTGAGCCCCAGTATGATGAAAATTGGGATTACATGAGCCACTTACGTGAATCATTGCTGGTACATTTAATTCACACAACTTTTCATATAACGGGTACCACCAGTGATCGGTCAGAGGTGGGTCAGTCCACATGGCCCCAGAAGGATCTGGATTTAAATTGCAGCCGATAAAACCCAAATCATTAACTGCCCTTTCTAGCTCAGGTATACAGTTTTTCGGCTCTACTCCAGGGTACTGGGGAAGGGCGCAAACTCCGATGAAGTTTTGTGGGTACAATTGAACTACACGGTGAATTATATCGTTAGAGAGCTGTGTCCACTCCATACTTGTTTCTCGCGAGCCCAAATGATGACCCATGCCGACTGCTCTCGGAGAAAAAACAGTTTTATCCGTACCTCTTTCCTTTTGAAGTCTTAACTGATGATTTTCTATACTTTCTCTTATTTCGTCATCAGTTATCACCAATTTGTGTCTGGTGGACTGGAAATTTTTCTCATCAACAAGTTTTAGCTGCTGGGAACGCCATTCCTTAATGTTATCTGGGACAGTTGTATAGTGGCCGTGACAGTCAATAATCATCAAAATCTACTCAATATAATTTTGTTAAAAACTCGTCTTATCATTTTTTTCTGCCTGTTAATTCGAGCCCTTTTTCGAGGTCCGAATCTGTCCGTTTAGTGGTGGTCATGATAAAACGAAAACCTTCCTCAATAAGTTTTTGCATATTATTTTCGTCGGCATGAGCATGGCCGACAGCGACACCATACTTTTTACATATATCAAGTATTTTTGCTATGGCTTCAAGCAATAGAGGGTGGTCATATTGTCTTGGGAAGCCAAGCTCCTGCCCAAGGTCACCTTCACCAATAAGAATAACTCCAATTCCAGGAACATTAGACAGAATATCGTCTAGGTTTTCGATACCTTTAGTATCTTCTATTTGCACTACAACTAATATTTCCCCCTCCGGGTCTAGAGACCATATGCCTGCTTTTTGATAATACTCTTGCTGGCTTAGGCCCCAGTAACGTGCAGCTCGAACTGGCCCATCACCTCTTATACCCCTGGGTTCATATAATGGTGTTGATTTTAGGCTGGGGTACCGGCATGAAGCGACGGCGTTATAGGCTTCTTCTACAGTGCTTATATGAGGCCAGAGGACACCATAGACGCCCACATCAAGTGCCTGCTTCGCATGCCACTGACTCATCTCTTCCCCATTTGTAGGAATTCTCACCATAGGTGTAATTCCAGGGGCTATGCTTCCATTTTTTACAATTTCCCCTCGGTCTAACAAAAATTGCATTGAGTCTCTGAGAGAGGATACATCCCATGGGCTATGTTCCCCTTCAAATATAACTCCATCAAATTTTGAAGATGAAATAGCTATACTAGAGTGTATATCCATTTGTGAGAATGTGGTAAAAGCGACTTGATGGTTCCCGAGTGCTCTAGCAACACCGTTAAGTTTTGGGATATTGCCCATAATTAGCATAACCTTGTAATTAACTTCTTGGGCACCGTAGCATAATTTAGTTTTCTTACAATTAAATTCAATGTATCAAAACAAAGGGATAGTTTCCTGAAATAATTAGCGACATAATTTCTTTTTATTCTTGATATAGGTGGTTAGAATAAGCAATGGCCAAGTTTTCAACAGCTACACACTGGGGTGCCTATGGGGTGGAGACTGAAGATGGTAAAATAGTATCTATGAAGCCGTTTTCAGAAGATCCTGATCCATCCCCAATTGGTTTTGGCATGCCCCAAGCTCTAGGTGACCCAGTTAGGATCCAACAGCCAATGATAAGGAAAGGTTGGCTCGATAAAAAAGATGGAAAGTCTACAAGTAGACGGGGAGAGGGGCAGTATGTTGCTGTTTCTTGGGAAAAGGCAATAAAGCTCGTAGCCAGTGAAATTGAGCGGGTGCGAGAAACATATGGGAATAATGCAATTTATGCTGGATCCTACGGTTGGGCAAGTGCAGGCAGGTTTCATCATGCAAATAGTCAATTACACAGATTTATGGCTAACGCTGGGGGATATGTGTATAGCAAAAATACCTATAGCTTGGCTGCAGGAGACGTAATATTACCTCACATAATTGGGATGGGAACGTTCCAACAAATGGAGATTAATACACCACTGGAAATGGTTGCTGAACATACAAAACTATTGGTTTCTTTTGGTGGCATTCCCATAAAAAATACCCAAGTAGAGGGTGGAGGTATGGGTTTGCATCACGTAAGGGGTGCACTTGAAAAATGTAAGAAAAATGGGGTCCAATTTGTAAATTTTGGGCCAATCAAATCTGACATGATAGATGAGGTAAACTCTGAGTGGTATGCTAATAGGCCAAATACTGACGTAGCAATAATGATGGGGCTTGCGCACACGATTGTCAGTCAAAACCTTCATAATCAGCGCTTTTTAGAAACTCACTGCGTTGGTTTTGGCACATTCTCTGATTATTTATTGGGTAAAAATGACAAACAGCCAAAAGATGCAGAATGGGCCTCACAGATCTCTGGAATTAGTGCAGATATAATTAGGGACCTTGCAGTTCGCATGACTGATATGCGAACTCTAATAAATTTGAGTTGGTCTACTCAGAGGCAGGATCATGGTGAACAATCATTTTGGATGGGCGCTGTTTTAGCTGCCATTTTAGGTCAAATAGGTTTGCCGGGAGGAGGAATAGGGTATGGTTATGGTGCTACAAATGCGATCGGTCGAGCCAAAGCTCCAGTTATCAAGCCAGCTTTACCACGAATAAATAACCAGGTTTCCGATTTTATACCCGTTGCCAGGATCGCTGATATGTTGCTAAAACCTGGCGAATACTATGATTATGATGGTGAGCAAAGGACTTACCCAGATATAAAGATGGTTTACTGGTGCGGAGGAAATCCCTTTCATCACCACCAAGATTTAAATAGGTTAGTCGAGGCATGGCAGCAACCAGATACAATTATTATTCATGAACCATGGTGGAATTCAAATGCAAGACATGCTGATATAATTCTTCCAATTGCTACAACTTTTGAGAGAAATGATATTGCAGGAGGCCGTGCTGATGGATTTCTTTTTGCAATGCAAAAATCTATTGAAGTGGTTGGGCAATCTAAGACAGATTACGAAATCTTTTCTCTATTGGCGGATCAACTAGGTTTCAAAGAGGAATTTACCGAGGGTAGAACCGAAAAACAGTGGCTTGAACATTTGCATCAGCGCTTCCAGCAAGCCGCCTCAGAGGTTGTTGACGGTGTGCCTAGTTTTGAGGAGTTTTGGTCGAAGGGTTTTTATGCACTTCCTGACCTTGAAGGGGAGTCGTTTTTGGGGAGTTTTAGAAAAGATCCTAGTGCTAATCCACTTGCCACTCCTTCAGGTAAGATAGAAATATTTTCTTCTACGATTGATAAATTTAGTTATGAAGATTGCCCAGGACATCCAACCTGGATGGAACCTTGTGAGTGGTTGGGTGCGGAGTCAGTTAAGAAATATCCTTTGCATTTAATTACTAATCAACCCAAGACTCGCCTTCACAGTCAGTATGACAATGGTGGCTATAGTTTAGAAAATAAAATTAGGGAAAGAGAGCCAGTGTCTATTAATCCAAAGGATGCAGTAGCAAGGGGTATATCTGATGGAGATATAGTTAGACTATTTAATGATCGTGGAGCTTGCTTGGCGGGTGTAATTGTAACAGAAGATGTAATGCCTGGTGTAGTTCAGTTATCTACTGGCGCTTGGTATGACCCTCTTGTGCCCGGCAAAATCGGTAGCGTAGATGTACATGGCAACCCAAATGTACTGACTATTGATAAAGGTACTTCTAAATTAGCACAGGGTCCTTCTGCAATGTCTGCGTTAGTGGAAGTGGAATTGTTTGAAGACGAATTACCCCCTATTAAGATTTTTTCTCCGCCTGAGATTATTGAAAGCGCTTAGTTGCTACATGCGATACTTTTGTATTTAGCCTATTAAGGTTGTTATTTCTTTTTAGTCCCTAGGAACCAATAGATGGTAAAATTACTTGATACTGACATTATGACCCGAGAAGTGTTGGAGTGGGAGGGTGTCCATTTATTTCATTTTCATGGATCATCCTGCTCTCAAAAAACTAGGATTTGTTTTAACCTCAGTCATATTGACTACACCCCTCACGTTGTAGATTTATTTAAGGGTGAGAATTATACCGAGTATTATTTGGGAATAAATCCACGCGGGCTAGTTCCAACGCTAGTTTATAACGGGGAGGTTCACATAGAAAGTAACGACATTATTCTCTTCGCTGATGAAAATATTTCTAATTTTAAATTAGTGCCACAAGATTCAAAAGTAGAGATGCGATCTAGATTGGAAGCAGAGGATGATTTGCACTTGGACCTACGAACTATTACTATGCGTTTTACTCAACCTCGGGGTGATAAAATAAGATCAGATGAAAATCTTCAAAATTATCAGGAATTTGGTTCGGGGACTGTAGAGGGAATCCTCGATATTAATCGTGATAGGGAACTGAATTTTTGGAGGAAGGCAAACGATGGCGGAATTTCGGATGAGGCTGTTAAGTTGTCTGCAAATAAGTTTAAGGCAGAACTGGACCAAATGGACACGCACCTCAAGGATAACTCATATTTGTTACACGATTCACTAAGCGTTATCGATGTCGCTTGGGTTATTTATATTAATCGGCTGATTTTTTGCGGTTATCCTTTAGAGCGACTTCATCCTAACGTAGCCAAATGGTTTTGGCCCCTCAGAAAAAAGAAGGAATTTGATAGTGAATTGACGGTCAGTCCCGCATTGCAGGAGGCAGTTAATCAGAACCACAGACATCAGATAGAGACCTGTTCTACCTTGATTGACGTAGCAAATTTGTAAAATTAGACCAAGTAATTAGGTAAAAATTCTGAAAAATATTAGTAATCTTAGTCAAAATCTTCAAGGAATCTTGTTCATGCTGGTCGCCGCTATATTTATGTCGGCAATGGCCACCCTTGTCAGAATTGCTTGCGAAGATATGCACCCATTTCAAGTGGCATTTCTAAGAAATATTATTGGGGTGTTTTTATTTGTCCCTATTCTTTTAACTACAGGGACATCCTCCCTCAAAACTAAAAATATGGGCCTTATGTTTTTGCGAGGTATTTTTAACGCTATTGCCATGCTTACTTATTTTTTTGCACTTACAATGATTCCATTCGCGGAAATGTTTGCTCTTACCTTTACTGTACCTCTTTTTGTTTCTCTTATGGCAGTATTAATTTTTAGGGAGCAGACAGGCCCTCGAAGAATCGGCTGTTTAGCAATTGGTTTTTTTGGCGCAATGGTAGTAGTGAGACCAGGCTTCGAAATTGTAGATTTGGGAGCAATCTACGCACTAGTGTCTGCGTTATCTTGGGCTATGGCAGTAATAGTAATAAAACGATTGTCGCGAGATGACTCTCCAGTGACAATTACATTATATGGCCTACTTTTTTTAACAATCGTTACTTTCCCCCTCGCTCTATTTGTCTGGGAGTGGCCTACACTGGAACAATATATTCTATTATTAATACTGTCGGTTGTTGGTACAGCGGGCCAATTACTTTTTACCCAGTCACTCAAACTAAGTGATGCGAGCTTAGTTATGCCATTTGATTTTACTAAGCTTATTTGGGCCAGTTTTATAGGCTTCTATATATTTTCAGAAATCCCGACAGTTTGGACCATACTAGGGGGTGTAATAATTTTTAGTAGTGCAAGTTACCTAACATATAGAGAGGGAAAAAAAGATACAACACTGCAAACTTTTTAGAATGTCTCTGGTCTTGGTAATAATAGTTTATAGTTTGTGCTGATTGTCATTGCTGGTCGCAATATATTTTTTAACAATTTCTCGAGCTGCTATTTGCAGTGGCTTAAGATAGTTGCTTTTTATATTGTCCAAAGTAACAGCCTTTCTTAACCAGGCAATATTTATACAGCCTAGGACTTCTCCTTTGTGGGGGAGGGCTACTGCAAGTGCATCCAGGCCATCATCGTACTGGGAACGAAGAGGATCGGTCCCACCACCGAAACTTGGGTCTCTTAGAGCGTATCCTTGCTTTTTAATTTCTTCTAAGCAGGGTTTTAGTTTTATTAAATCGGTATTTGGCACTAATTGGTTTATTTTTTCGGGTGAACTATATGCCAAATACGCTCTGCCAACGGCAGATAGCGTCAGGCTTACCTTATGACCAATCTTGTCTATGTTTAAAATAAAGGGACTGTTAGGTCTACTTGTTTCCTTTAGAACCATGAAAGGTCCTTCTTTACTGAGGACTGCAAGATCTGATGGCCAAGAAATATGTTCTGATAGGGAATTAATTGTGGGTGCTGCAATTTCAGCTAATAGATCAGTTTCATCGTACCTGTTTATAGCCATTTTTTCTAACTTAAAAGTTGGTCGGTATAACCCATCTCCCAAGCCTCTCCTTATTAGGCCGGTTTGTTCTAAGGTATGAAGTATGCGTAGCAGTGTAGGTCGCGGTAGCGTGGATTCTTCATATATTGATTTTAGCGAAGTCGGCCCAATTTTATTGATTATATCTAACACGGCTATGCCGCGTTCTAGGGCCCTTATCGTTTTCTTGTTTGTTTTAGTCATCAAATATATTCCACCTAGTGAAATATATATCCGATATCGTTGTAAAGAAAGGAGTAAAGATATAACTGGTTACTGTTAAGATAATTATCATAGTCTAGGAGTTTAACATTATGCCCGTGAGGACCGCATCTCAATACATTGAGTCCCTAAAAGATGATCGTTCCATCTATATAGAAGGCGAGAGAATAAAAGATGTTACAAAAGATAATCGATTTGTCGGAGCTGCGGAGACAATGGCAGAACTGTTGCAAATGCAACATGAGAAGGACCTTAAGGAGGTCTTAACTTACAATTCCCCAACCAGTGGAGAGAGTGTTGGTATGAGTCATATCCAGCCTAAATCCAAGGAAGATATCAAAGCCAGGGGAGATGCAATGAAAGTTTGGATGGATGTAACATGTGGGATGCTTGGTCGAAGCCCAGATTATAAAAATGTTATGGTATCAGCTTGGGCTGCTGCAGCAAAATCATTTGAGCGTGAGACGTTTGATGGAAGTGCTAACATTAAGAATTATTATGAATACGTGCGTGAGAATGATTTGATGATGACGCACGTATTGGTTAATCCTCAGGTGGATAGGTCGAGACCGGCTCATTTACAAGAGTCGGAAATAGTAGCGCAAATAGTTAAAGAAACTGATGCTGGAATAATTGTTAGGGGTGCTAGGATGGTGGCAACCCTGTGTGCATTAGCTAACGAAATTATTGTTATGCCTGCTGCAGTTACATGGCAGACAAATGAGGAACACAAGACAACAAATTATGCTTTTGGATTTGCTATTCCAACTTCAACACCTGGATTAAAATTTATATGTAGGCCACCTGTGGGGCATTTGAGTGCTGCTTCGCCCATGGATGGACCCTTATCGTTAAGGTATGACGAGTCAGATGGAGTTGCAGTATTTGACGATGTGTTGGTCCCATGGGAGCGCGTTTTTTTATATAGAGATAAGGAAGCTGAAGCAGTTATAAGGGGCAAAACAGGAGCTGGACCTCATGCTTTACACCAATCTGTTGTAAGAGCTACTTCAAAATCAGAATTTATGATGGCCCTCGCACTAGCTATAGCTAAATCTACAAAAATTGATGAACATAACCATGTACAGGTTATGCTTGCTGAGACAATAAATATAGCAGAGTTTGCAAGAACTTGCAGAATAGGTGCAGAGGCGGAAGCTCATGAGACCCAATTCGGCACTTTTGCCCCGGCCATGAGGCACATATCCTTGTGGCAGGGTATGTTTTGGAAATTATATAACAGACAATGTGAAATAATAAATACTTTGGGTGCAGGTGGCCTAGTTGGAGTTCCCTCTTACGCGGAGTTAGCTGGAGAAGTTAAGGGAGACGTAGAAAAATATTTCCAAACTGTAAACGCCGATTCTCCTAAAAGAATTAAGCTTAATAGACTTGCTTATGACGCAGCGCTTTCGAGTTTTGCTGGCAGGCAAAGGCTTTATGAGCAGTACTACTCTGGTGATCCAATGAGATCAATGTCATTGATGTATCGCATGTATCCAAAGGACGAGCACATTGATCGAGTACATAATATGTTGGATGATTTAGAAAAACGTCAAAATCCTGAGTGGCCAAAACAGGATAGCGGTGCAGCATTTAATAGAAATTGGAAGTAGTCATTGACAAAATTGTTTGTTGATTCTGACGGATGTCCAGTTAGGGAAGAAAGTATTAAAGTAGCCTGCCGGAATAATGTCGAAACATTTTTGGTATGTGCAGGTGGGATTAGGCCGTATGAAAATCCGTTAGTGCAGATAATTTTTGTGAAAGAGGGTCTAGACTCAGCAGACGATTGGATAGTAGAAAATATAGAAGTTAATGATATTGCCGTTACCCCAGACATACCTTTAGCAGGGAGATGCATTTCAAAAGGCGCTGTTGTTGTTAAGCCCAATGGAGATATATTATCCGATAATAATATAGGTCCCATTCTTGCCTCTCGAAATTTAAATATGTCTTTAAGAGAGAGCGGAATAGAGCTTGGCGGGCCACCACCATACTCAAAATCTGACAGGTCCAATTTTTCTAGTAATCTAGAAAATATAATGAAAAAGCTAATAAGTGGTAATAGTTAGAAAAGTTAGTGTTGTTCTTGTCTCAAAGGCTATAATACTTTCAGTAAATCTAAATAGTGGAGGGGTATTCTGATATGAAGGGTAAGATTGTTTTTGAAGAGCATTTTGCTACTAGTGACACGCTAGAAAATACACGAAGTTTTGCTGGAGATTCTGGAAAGTGGGAGGAGTTTGAGAGGCAAATTCTTGATTTGGATGATGAGCGGTTGGAGCTAATGGATAAAAATGGGATTGAGTTTGCTATTCTTTCCAACAATGCCCCAGGGGTTCAGGCTATTCTCAAAACTGATGAAGCAATTTTGGCAGCTCAGAAGGCAAATGATGTATTGGCTGAGGCAGTGAATAAATATTCCAATCGCTATGCAGGTTTCGCAGCCTTACCCATGCAGGATCCAGATGCGGCTTCGGAAGAGTTGACTAGATGTGTAAAGGAAATGGGTTTTAAAGGCGCAATGGTAAATGGTTTTACTCAAAAAGATGTGCCAGACTCAGCCATTTATTATGATATTCCAGAATATCGTCCATTTTGGGACACCGTTTCAAAGCTGGATGTTCCTTTCTATCTACATCCTCGTATGCAATTACCTTCTAGAGCACCTATTTATGATGGACATCCTTGGCTAAAAAGCGCTCCATGGGGGTTTGCGGTTGAGACATCAATTCATTCACTTAGAATGTGTGGGTCTGGTATGTTCGATGATTACCCCAATTTAAAAATTTTTATTGGGCATTTGGGTGAGCATATACCTTATGATTTGTGGAGAATAGATGCTCGTATGAGATTCTCTAGAAGGGATTATCGAGGTAAGCGACCTCTGGGAGAATATTTTTTAGACAACTTTATGATAACAACTAGTGGTAACTTTAGCGACCCTGCTTTTCGCTGTGCATTAGAAGTTGTTGGTGTTGAAAGAATGTTTTTTTCTGCTGATTATCCCTTTGAGACCATGGAGGATGCGTGTGAGTGGTTTGACTCTACCACCGTTATATCAGAAGAAGATAGGGTAAAGATAGGGAGAACTAATGCCATTGAATATTTTAATCTTGATTTAGAATAAGAATGGCGATTAGTTCATTACATTTTTACTCTGCCGATATGGCCTTTTAGTATCAAGGTTAATACACTACATAGCCTGAAAACATTTGAGAACCGATTGTCTTGAAGCTTTTGCAGCGCCTTCATGGTAGCTTGGGTGCCAAGGCATTGAAAAACTATGGTCGGCACCTTCATAAACTGCAATATCAGCGTTTTTATTATTAGCATATGCAGCTTTGATTGCGTTGACTTCGTCCATAGGGACTACGGGGTCTTTGTCTCCAAAATGCAGGCTCATCGGACATGAAATCTTATCAGTTTCTTCTAAATTCTTTCCAATTGCCGTTCCATGGAATGCCGCACCAGCATCAATATCAAGACGTGCCGCTGCAAGGTGAACGTATCGTCCCCCAAAACAGAATCCCAGCATACCAACTTTACCATTACATTCCGCCCGATTTCTTAAATCTAATACAATATCTTCAATATCTATCACGCCCTGTTCCACATCAAATTTATCCA
>PTLG01000200.1 GCA_002937995.1 Alphaproteobacteria bacterium MarineAlpha3_Bin7
ATCCACAACAGAGCGCTTTTTTCCGTCCATTTTTGTTTTTACACCATAAAGCCTTAGTTCATTTGGTGTTGCGCACAGTTCTCTCGCTCTTTTGTTTGCCTGAATAAGTGTGCTATTTTTTTTCTCGAAAGCGTCTTTTCTTTCTTTTCCAACTATGCTGGCCTTAATTCCTATTGGTGTTAGTCGCTGGTCTGCATTGTCTGCTCTGAGTTTTAGCCTATATTCTGCCCGGGACGTAAACATTCTATAAGGCTCAGTGGTTCCTGCAGATACCAAATCGTCTATCATAACACCTATGTAAGCATCTGATCGATCTACTACCATCTCTGGTTTGTTATCGGCACCCCTAGCGGCATTAACTCCAGCAACTATACCCTGTGCTGCCGCCTCTTCATAACCAGTGGTGCCATTAATCTGGCCGGCCAAATACAGGCAGGACAGCTTTCTGGTCTCCAACGACCTGTATAGCTCCCTTGGGTCAATGAAGTCATACTCTATGGCATAGCCGGGTCTTATGATTTTGGCACCCTCAAGCCCTTGTATTGTTTTTATAAACTCCGCTTGGATCTCTTCTGGCAAGGAGGTCGAAATTCCGTTAGGGTATACTACGTTTGATTTTAGCCCTTCGGGCTCTAAAAATATTTGATGCCTCTCTTTTTCCGCAAACCTAACCACTTTGTCTTCTATAGATGGACAATATCTTGGGCCCACACTTTCTATCTGACCCGAATACATCGGGGATTTTTCTAAATTTTGTAATATTATATTATGTGTTGTCTTATTTGTTCCAGTTATAAAACAGTCTATTTGCGGGACGTCAATCTTGGTATTTAAGAATGAAAAAGGTTTTGGGCTAAAGTCCCCTCGTTGTCTCTCCGTTTTTTCCCAACTAATGGTTCTGCCATCTAGTCTTGGAGGTGTACCCGTCTTAAGCCTTCCGATTGTAAAGTTAAAATCGCTAAATGTTCCAGACAAACCGTGTGAAGCTTTTTCACCAACCCGGCCGGCTGAGACCTGGGTTTCACCTACATGTATAACACCCCGCAAAAAAGTGCCCGTGGTGATTATTGTTTTTTTTCCCAGTATTCTGGAACCAGAACTGGTTAAAACCCCAGTTACGGTATCGTTTTTATCAAAACACAAATCCTCTACTTCCGCAGCTATTAATTCTAAATTTTCCTGTTCCCATAATATTTTCTGAATAGCTTTTTTGTAGAGATCTCTATCTGCTTGAGCCCTTGGGCCTCTGACAGCAGGCCCCTTGGTTTGATTTAACTCCCTAAATTGAATTCCCGCCCTGTCTATCGCTCTCCCCATTATGCCGTCTAGGGCATCAACCTCTCTAACCAGTTGACCTTTGGCGATGCCCCCAATAGCAGGGTTGCACGACATCTCACCTATGGTATCCAACTTATGAGTAACAAGAAGGGTGCTGGCCCCATATCTTGCTGCTGCTGCTGCTGCCTCACAGCCAGCATGTCCACCCCCAACTACTATAACATCAAAATCCCTCAATTTTTTGCTGCCCCGCTATTAATCAACATATGGTGCTCTTGGCCTTGTAGTACACTATATCATGTACGGTCTGATAATCATTTGCCTATACAAAACTCTCCGAATATGTTTCCTAAAACTTCCTCAACACCGATATGTCCCGTTATTGCGCCCAGTTCTCGCATTGCTAGCCTTAAATCCTCTGCCGCCAACTCTAGCTCTGAAGCTTCTTTATAGCGTTTTAAACAAGACAAACAATCCCTTAATGAGGCCACATGCCGCTCCCTAGTAAGAACAGGGCCTGTATAAACATCCGCTCTTTGCGATACTTCCTTCAAAATCTTATCTTCTAACTCATCTATGCCATTCCCCAATTTAGCTGAAACACCAATTAAATCTATCAAACCTTTGTTTCCCTTTGTGATGTCAAAGCCAAGGTCAGTTTTATTCACAACCGCCAACGTGTTTTTTGTTTCAAGTAAATCCAGTGTTTTTTTATCTAGCTCTGGCCACTTTTCCCCATCAAAAACAGCTATCCTCATTTCTGCATCTTCAGCACGTTGGATCGCTCTGCTTATTCCTTCTTTTTCTATTAAATCTTCTGAGTCCCTGAGGCCTGCTGTATCTGCTATAGTTATTGGAAACCCGCCTAGATCAAGCCGTGCCTCGACCACATCACGAGTGGTACCTGCTGTTCGGGATACTATAGACACCTCCCTTTTAGATAGACAGTTTAGGATGCTAGATTTTCCTGAGTTTGGAGGCCCCAATATGGCTACTTGGAACCCGTCCCTCAAGTAACTGCTTTTCTCGGACTGAATCAGATGTTTTTCTAATTCTTCTTCTAACTTATCTATTTCCCCGTGTACACCGTCGATTAAATTTGTTGGCAAATCTTCGTCTGCAAAGTCAATCCCAGCCTCATAAAGGGTTATGGCTTGAACTAAAATCTCTCTCCATCCTGTACATAGCTCTGAAAACTCTCCCCTTAATTGCTTGTGCGCCTGTCTCTTTTGCTCTTTAGTCTCTGCATTAACTAAATCGGCAAGACCTTCTACCATGGTCAAGTCTAACTTTCGGTTGTCAAAAGCCCTTTTGGTAAACTCTCCAGCATTTGCTATACGAACCCCGATGAAACCCGATAAAACCTCCGTCACCTCTCTAATAACTGCTATACTCCCATGAAGATGAAGTTCTAAAACGTCTTCCCCAGTAAAACTTTTTGGATTAGGAAAAAAGATGGCTATTCCGTCATCTATCGTCTCTTTATCAATATTGTTCTTTAGTACCACCCTATAAGCATAGCGAGCTTTTGGCTTTGTTATTCCCGTCAACGTCTTTAGGACTTGTAGGGCCATGCTGCCAGATACTCTGAAAACCGACAAACCAGCCCTTCCGCTGCCACTAGATAACGCAAATATAGTATCTTTTGTCATTCGCTTTTTTTAACCCACCAAATTGAAAGGTTTATAGAAAGATTGCAAACTTTGGCAATAAATAATAAAAAATATCAATGCTGTCAGCTTCATTTTATACTAAGATAGGCTTGCTTTCCATATCAGAGGCAAAGGGAAGCATTGTGTCTTTAAATTGGGAAGAAAAAGATACAAAACGAAAAACTGATGTGGCCTCTGAACTAATAAAAGAGGCTAGAAGGCAAGTGGAGGCCTTTCTTGAGGGAAACTTGGTCGTTTTTAACCTACCAATATCTCCAGGGGGCTCGGTTTTCCAAAGAAAAGTTTATGACCAACTATCCAATATTTGTTTTGGCGAAATTAGAACTTATGGTGACATTGCTAAAACCATACACAGCGGCCCAAGGCCAGTTGGCAATGCTTGTGCTTCCAATCCGTTACCAATTATCATACCTTGTCACCGAGTGTTGTCAAAAACTGGTCTCGGAGGCTATTCTGGCCCAGGTGGAGTTGAGACAAAAAAGTTTCTTTTGGATTTAGAGAGAAACACCCAAAAGAACAAATAGTTCTAGAACAAAGGAAGTAAACAATGACAAAAGCTATCAGGGTTTATGAACATGGTGGGCCCGAGGTCCTTAAATGGGAAGACGTTAGCGTTTCGAAACCAGGAAAAGGAGAGGTTGTATTAGAAACACGGGCTGTTGGTTTAAATTTTATTGATGTTTACCAACGCTCTGGATTATATCCTGTCGAGCTACCCATGACTTTGGGGGCAGAAGGTGCTGGTGTAGTTGTTGAACTTGGTCCTGATGTAACTAATATTTCTGAAGGACAAAGAGTTGCATATTCTGGGGGACAAATAGGTGCCTATACTGAAAAAAGGGTAATTTCTGCAGAATCTCTTATTCCCTTGCCAGACAACATTGACGATGAAACCGCTGCCGCCATAATGTTGAAAGGCTTAACCTGCCATATGT
>PTLG01000201.1 GCA_002937995.1 Alphaproteobacteria bacterium MarineAlpha3_Bin7
CAGACAGAGAGGAGGCCATTCTAACGGACAATCAGGCCCGAGATAACGTTACACATGCCGCCCTAGCACTCGATGAAAATGAAAAATTTCTTGCGCTAAAAGTTAGAACAAAAGCCAACTTAGGTGCCTATTATGCAACTGATAGACTTGCTTTCCCAGCTATAACTCACATTGGTGTACTATCTGGGCCTTATACTACAGGCGTGATACATGATGAAATTATACTACAATTAACAAATACTAATCAAACTGCCCCTTACAGGGGAGCAGGTAGACCAGAAGCCGCTTATGTTTTGGAGAGAATGGTAGAGTTAGCTGCACAGAAACTAGGAACTAACAGTCGAGATTTACGAAGAAAAAACCTAATACCAAATTCCTCTCTTCCCTACAATACTGGCTTTATGTACACCTACGACTCAGGAGAATTTGAGGAAAATATGGACATTTGTCTCAAAGAATCTGACTATGATGGTTTTGAAGAACGCCGAAAGGCCTCGTCCAATAATGGTAAATTACGTGGAATTGGTTTATCCAATACTATTGAATTAGCTCAAGGCCAACCCACAGAATCAGCAAGTATAAATATAAAAAGGAATGGACACGTAGAAATCGTAGCGGGTACCAAGGATTTTGGCCAAGGGCATAGTACAGTTTATAAGCAAATGGTTTATAGTAAGCTAGGCATTGATACTGACAAAATGGTGTTTAAAGATGGGGATACAGAGGATCTATCTTTTGGGCATGGATCTTTTGGTTCGAGATCAATGTTCATGGGTGGGAGTGCCTTATTTAACGCAGCTAATCAGATTATTGAAAAGGGGAAAGAGATAGCTGCTCATGTACTCGAAGCCGCTCTAGGTGATATAAATTTTGAAAATGGTGAATTTACAATTGTTGGAACCGATAAAAGCTTGACCATAGAGGAGATTGCTGAGCTGGCTAATAACACTGAAAACCTACCCGAAGGCATGGAAACTGGGCTATTTGAGACAGGAATATATGAGGCTAGCGCTCCAACCTTTCCTAATGGATGCCATGTTTGTGAGCTTGAAATAGACAAGGAAACAGGTCAAATCGAACTACTAAGATATACCATAGTTGATGACGTAGGTAGGGTTATAAATCCTCTAACATTGAAAGGCCAAATTCACGGCGGAGTTGTTCAGGGATTAGGTCAGGTCTTTTTAGAAGACTTAATTTATGATCCAAATGATGGACAAATGTTGACTGGTAGCTTCATGGATTATGCCATGCCCAGAGCGAGTGACTTTTGTTTATTTGATGTTACCTCTAATGAGGTTCCAACAACAACTAACCCCGTTGGAGCTAAAGGTGGTGGAGAATGTGGTACAGTAGGTTCGGTGGCTGCGGCTATGAATGCTATATTAGATGCGCTGTCGGTGCTAAATATAAAACACTTAGACCTTCCAGCCACTCCTCAAAAAATTTGGGAAGCAATTAACGTTTCTAATCAATCACAAAATTTCTAACCTACTTCAATGCGGAGATTTCAAGGTCTAAACTTGGACCAATCCACATAACATTTGTCGTATGATCCTCTAGTCCATCCCCGGTATTTGGATGCAAGAGTATGTTTAAATTACCTCTATTAAGGGCTAAAAAAGGGACTATCTTATTGAAAATTTTTACTGGAAACGCGACTTGATAATGGGACACTGGATGGGGGCCTTGAGGTGCTTTATCTCTCCATCTACCTACTTCAATCTCTGAAGAAAATAAATCAGATAGACGTTTTCGCAATGACGCAGCGTAGGTCTTAGTTGAACCATCATAGTAAATATGTACATGGTAACTTTTTATATCTTTTATGGATCGAAAAACTGGTTTTTCTAATAAGCTAAGATTTTTTTTCATTTTTAAAGCGGTATGTTACCGTGTTTCTTCCATGGAATTTCCTGTTTCTTTTTTCTTAGCATCCGAAGAGACTTAATTACTCGCCACCTAGTATTATTTGGTGTTATAACGTCATCTATATAACCCCTTGAACTTACCTTAAAAGGGTTAGCAAACTCTTCCTGATATTCTTTTTCCCTCGCCTTCAGTTTTTCGGGATCCTCTATTTCCTTCTTAAACAATATTTCCACCGCTCCTTTTGCTCCCATGACAGCAATTTCTGCCGTCGGCCATGTATAGTTAACATCGCCCCGAAGACTCTTTGAACCCATCACTATATATGCTCCACCATAGGCCTTCCGTGTTATTACTGTGATTTTTGGCACAGTAGCCTCAGCAAATGCATATAGAAGTTTAGCTCCATGTCTGATTAACCCTCCAAATTCTTGATTAGTGCCCGGAAGAAAACCAGGAACGTCTACCAACATAAGGATAGGTATATTAAAACAATCACAAAAACGAATAAATCTTGCGGCCTTTACTGAGGCATCGATATCCAAACAGCCCGCCAAGACCTTCGGTTGATTAGCCACCACGCCAACTGTCTGGCCATCGAACCGCCCATACCCGGTTATAATATTTTTTGCATACTCTGGTTTAATTTCAAAAAAAGTTTCTTCATCAACCAATTTATAAATTAATTCCATTACATCATATGATTTTCCTAACTCCCCTGGAATTAGCGAGTCCAGTGAAGGTTCCCGGCGGTCAGGTGGATCATGTGTTGGAATTTCAGGAGGCTCCTCCCTATTATTTAATGGTAAAAAGTTCATAAAGGTGCGCAAATTTTCCAATGCATCTGCGTCACTATCAAACCCAAAATCAGCAACACCAGACTTACTTGTATGTGTGTCTACTCCTCCTAGTTCCTCCTGAGTGACCTCCTCATGAGTAACCGTTTTTACCACATCAGGCCCTGTTACAAACATATAGGAGGTGTCCTTAACCATAAAAGTAAAATCGGTAATAGCTGGGGAATAGACCGCCCCTCCCGCACAAGGTCCCATAATTACTGAAATCTGTGGAACAACTCCTGAAGAGAGTACGTTTCTTTGAAATACCTCGGCATATCCTGCCAAAGATGAAACACCTTCTTGTATCCTTGCGCCACCAGAATCATTCAAACCAATTATCGGCGCTCCAACCTTTAATGCCTGATCCATTATTTTACATATTTTTGCGGCGTGTGTCTCGGATAGGGATCCTCCAAAAACGGTAAAATCCTGGCTGTAAACAAAAACTAAGCGACCATTAATATTTCCATGCCCAACTACAACCCCATCACCCGGTATTTTATCTTTTTCCATCCCAAAGTCAGTTGAGCGATGCTCAACAAACATATCCCATTCTTCAAACGAATTCGGGTCCAAAAGTAACTCTAGTCGTTCCCTGGCTGTTAACTTGCCTCTTTTATGTTGTGCATCGATTCTTTTTTTTCCGCCGCCAACTTTCGCTCGTGCACGTCTCTCCTCTAATTGTTGAATAATCTCGGCCATCACACTTAACTCTCTATAGCACTTATATAAATAAAGTAGATCTATAAAGTAATAAACTTTAATCCCATAGTCGATCTACTTTTACTATTTACTAACCAAAAAGAAAAACTCAAGGGCTTCTTTTAATTCCTGTTGAACGGCATCTTGCTGCTTACTAATATTGATCTCTTCCTTGAACCTGTGTAATTGATGACTTTCCTCTAAGGAAACGAGAGATGAAGCTTCTGAAACACTAATCTTACGTTTAATCATAGCGAGAGTAACGATTAGTGAGCAGGTATTAACTGCTAACTCAGAAATTGCAGTGATTTGAAAATCGTTATACTTTTGTATTAAATTTTTTAGTTTTGAGACAGTGTTTGTTGGCTGTGCTATTGGAATAACCCCAATCGCTACTGAGAATTTCAAGGCAAATTCCTGGCCTATCCATTTTATTAGTGGATCCCA
>PTLG01000202.1 GCA_002937995.1 Alphaproteobacteria bacterium MarineAlpha3_Bin7
GTAGATATATACATGGGAACTGGCGGTGCCCCAGAGGGTGTTCTAGCAGCTGCAGCTCTTCGGTGCATTGGAGGACAAATGCAGGGAAGGCTAGTATTTCGAACCCAAGATGAAAGGGACCGAGCAGCTAGGTTAGGAATAGAGGACTTTCAGAAAAAATATGGTTTAATGGACTTAGCCAGTGGGGAAGTTATGTTTGCTGCAACCGGGGTGACTTCTGGTACAATGCTGCGGGGTGTTAGGCGTTATAGAGAGGGAGCCAAGACACACTCTATGATAATGCGATCTAAATCTGGAACGGTGAGGTATATTGAAGCTGAGCACAACTTCACAAAAAAGACTAGCGTGGATAAAGTAGATTAAGAGGTTTTGTTATAAAAGAAGAATTGCTCTTTGGAATAGATTGCTCCATTTCGGGGAAGCGGTGGCTAAGAAAGCCTATTAATCAAAGGATGGCTTTGTTGTTGTCCCAGAGATTTGATTTACCTTCAATTGTCGGCGAACTTCTAGCAGAGAGAGGGGTCGACGCTGAGGATGTGGAAAGATATTTAAGTCCAAAAATATCAGAATTGCTCTCAGATCCATTTCAACTCGCTGATATGGACAGCGCTATAGAAAGATTAAAAAAAGCTATTACCACTAAAGAAAAAATATGGGTTTTTGGTGATTACGATGTCGACGGGGCCACTTCGTCAGCGGTTTTATTTAGGTTTTTTAGGGACATTGGCACTAAGATCAATTTTTACATACCAGACCGTCTCAAAGAAGGCTATGGTCCAACCGTATCTGCAATTGACAAGATTATGTCTGATGGTGCCGAGGTGATGATTACCGTTGATTGTGGGACTACGGCCGTCGAAGCTTTAGCACACGCGAAAAAAAATGGTCTGGACGTAATTGTTTTAGATCATCATGTTGCTGAGTCAGCTCTTCCAATAACAACCTCCCTTGTTAACCCAAATCGTGTTGATGATCAAAGTCATTATAGTTATTTAGCTGCAGTCGGCGTTACTTTTATGACTATAGTTGCACTAAATAAAGAGTTAAGAGACAGCGGTGTCTACGATAATATTGGGTCTAGGGAACCAGACTTATTTCAGTACCTGGATTTAGTTGCTTTAGGAACTGTAGCAGACGTTGTACCTTTAAAGGGACTTAATAGGGCTTTTGTCCAGCAGGGACTCAAAGTTCTTAAGATGAGACATAATATTGGTTTGCGGGAACTTACGGAGATATGCGGTATAGTTGAAGAACCCAATTCGTACCATTTGGGGTTTGTATTAGGACCAAGAATAAATGCTGGCGGAAGGGTGGGGGATGCTCTATTGGGTACAAAATTATTGTGTACGGAAGAGGTTAGCGCAGCCCGTGACATAGCCACAAGACTTGATGGTTATAATAAGGAAAGACAACAGATTGAAAGCAGTGTTCTGAATGAGGCTCTGCAGATTGCGAGTAAAAAGCAGACAAGTTCATTAATACTTACAGTTGGAGAAGATTGGCATCCAGGAGTAATCGGAATTGTAGCTAGTCGCTTAAAAGAGCATTTTGGGAAGCCTGCGCTTGTACTTGCAAAAAAGAGTACGCATGAGAGCGTTGGTTCGGGCAGGTCTATTCCTGGTATTGATCTTGGCAGCCTAGTTATCAAGGCGAGACAGGCAGGTATACTTTCTGCAGGTGGGGGCCATGCAATGGCGGCGGGGTTTACAGCAGAAAATAATAAAATATCCGAGCTTGAGAATTTTATGGATGTTCATATCTCAGAGCTTATTGAGGATAATAAGATCGTACCCACAACCACAGTGGATGGAGTTTTATCACTCCAAGCTGCATCAAATTCACTAATTACTGACATTAATAAATTAGGACCCTTCGGTAGTGGTAATTCTGAGCCCCGTTTCGGCTTTGAGTCGATCCGGATTGGACGATCTATGGTTGTTGGCCAAAAACACGTCAAATGTTATTTGAGCGGTTTAGATGGATCCCGCTTGTCAGCGATTGCATTTAATTGCGTAGACACAAAACTTGGAGAAAACTTGCTTAATCATAGCAATTTACCTTTGCATGTAATCGGGCGACTGAAACTTAATAGTTGGCAGGGAAAAACCAACCCACAATTATTAATTGATGATGTGGCAGAGGCTCGTTAAACTAAACAATCTAACTACTTGATTTATTCGAGTTTAAATTTATATATGTGGTTTCCGTGGCCCCATCGTCTAGTCAGGTCTAGGACTCCAGATTTTCATTCTGGCAACAGGGGTTCGAATCCCCTTGGGGTCACCACCTTATCGAGATATATAATTTCAATAAAAACAATAACTTAAATAACACAAACAGGGTTATTGAGTATAAAAGTATTTTATATGGTGAGTTCTTGATACTATATTTTGTTGAATACAAACGCATCTAGCTTTATGAGTGGGTGCCTCTTTATAATGGAGAAAGAAATCTAATTATTTTAGAGGCAGCATTATAGCTATGAATGTTATTATGACCAGCATTGGGAAATTCATATAATTGTTTATCTACCTCAGCCATATTAAATAATTTTTGTCCAAATTTAAGCGGTATTGTTCGATCTTTTCCTCCGTGTAGGACTAAGAGTTGAGTTTTTAAATTCCCTACTTTGCTTACAGAGGTGTATTTATCTTTCAGAACTAAAGTTGTTGGAAAAAAAGGAAAATGATGTTTAGCTATCTCAAGCAATGAAGTAAAAGGTGCCTCAAGAACTAATGCTGCTATGGTTTTGTTTTGGGCTAATTCTACAGCTACTCCTGTACCTAGTGACTCTCCGTAAAATACTAGCTTCTGTATTGGAATGTTTTGCTCGATTAGAAAATTAAATGCTGCCTTTCCATCCAGGTACAAGTTGCTCTCAGTCGGCTTTCCATTGTTCGGCCCATATCCGCGGTAAGAGAGAAGTAGTAATCCATACCCATAATCCAAAAAGGGCTTAACCTTTAGGGCGCGATGTCCTATGTGTCCAGCATTACCATGGAAGTATAATATGGTAAATTTGCTTGGACTAGATGGTGGCTTGTACCATGATGTAAGTGAAATACCATCCTCAGTTATTAACTCAATAGAATCCATTTCTGACAGGCCATAATCTATTGGCGATATTTTTCCATTCGTGGGATAATAAATAAGACTTCGTTGGAAAAAAAATAGTAATAGAAATAATCCAATATAAATTCCAATGATGCTGGTAAATATAAATATAGCTAGTTTCATGCAAATTTTTTCTATCGGGCTTAACAAATGATGTTAATCAAGATTTCTAGCAGTAAGTTTGGGATTCATAACCCGAAACCAAATAGGTGGAACCAAGGCTAACATTATCATTATGGGGTACCCAGCCGGCATTTCCATTAATTGCTTTTTATTTGATAAAAGAAAAAATTGTTTTCTGGGTTGTTTGTGATGCGCACAATGGAGCCCCAAATTGAAGGTGGACCAATTAGTTGCCGCGGCGCGACAATTCCAGGCATGGCATTCGTTATATGGCTCGAAACTATTATTGCTTATGTGTTTTCTCTCGAGGCCATAGTGTTGGATATATTCAACAACTTCCAAAAGCAGTATGGCTATGAAGGTATGGCCAATAAAAAACAACAATCCATTTAGTCCAAAAAGACCAAGTATTGTACCTAGGAAAATAATTTCCCCAAGAAAATAGAAACTTACTCTATTTTGAATAGAAATTACATCTTTCTCCTTCTTTAGAAGTAGTGCTTTTTCAAGGGCCCAAGCGGAATGCCAGCTGCTGGTGATGCATCTAAATAAATATTTATATACATTTTCATCAAATCGTGCAGATGCTGGATCATTTTTTGTCG
>PTLG01000203.1 GCA_002937995.1 Alphaproteobacteria bacterium MarineAlpha3_Bin7
TCAATAAATATTTTTGGCGGTTTTATTGTCACACAAAGAATGCTCCAGATGTTTAAAAAGAAAAGTAATACTAGGGGGTAGCCATGGATGAGAGTGTTAAGGGTATCGCATATTTGGTCTCCGCTATCTGTTTTATACTTGCGCTAAGGGGTTTAAGTTCCCCGGACAGTGCTCGAAAAGGTAATGCTTTTGGCGTTATGGGTATGGTTATTGCTATTGGCACTACTCTTTTTGATCCAAGCATACTTAGCTTTGAGCTCATATTAATAGGTATATTAGTTGGTGGTTCAATTGGTACTTTAGTGGCCCTAAAGATCCAAATGACCGCGTTACCCCAACTGGTTGCATTTTTTCATTCATTAGTTGGTTTAGCAGCAGTTTTTGTTGCCGCAGCAGCATTTTATGGTCCAGAAGCATATGGTCTAGGTATGTTTGGCGATATTAATACAGCAAGTCTAATAGAAATGTCTATTGGTGCTGCTATTGGTGCTGTAACCTTTTCAGGTTCTATTATAGCCTTTGCTAAATTACAAGGAATAATGGGTGGTTCGCCTACTACCTTTTTTGGCCAGCATATTCTTAATGCCATTTTGGGCATCATCCTGGTTTGTCTGATTGTTTGGTTAACAGCTTCAAGTGATACAAATGCCTTTTGGTCTGTCGTCATTTTGTCTCTTATTTTGGGGTTTTTGCTTATAATTCCAATCGGTGGCGCAGATATGCCAGTGGTAGTGTCGATGTTAAATTCCTATTCTGGATGGGCTGCGGCAGGCATTGGCTTTACCTTGTCAAATACAGCATTGATAATAACTGGGGCATTGGTTGGCTCATCTGGAGCGATCCTCAGTTACATCATGTGTAAAGGTATGAACAGATCTATCTTCAATGTGTTGTTAGGCGGTTTTGGGGCAGAAGACGGAGATGCTAGTAATCCGAAACATACAGGAGATCGGGCCATAAAATCAGGTTCCGGGGACGATGCAGCATTTATCCTTAAAAATGCTGGCAAGGTAATAATTGTTCCTGGATATGGAATGGCGGTTGCTCAAGCTCAACATGCTTTAAGGGAAATGGGCGACTTGTTGAAGGAGGAGGGGGTAGAGGTAGCATACGCTATTCACCCAGTGGCAGGCAGAATGCCAGGTCATATGAATGTTTTACTCGCCGAAGCGAACGTCCAATATGATGAGGTTTTTGAGCTAGAGGATATTAATTCTGAATTTTCTACTGCTGACGTCGCATTTATTATTGGTGCAAACGACGTTACCAACCCGGCAGCCAAAACCGACCCGACTAGCCCAATCTATGGAATGCCTATTTTAGAAGTCGAAAATGCTAACACGGTTCTTTTTTTAAAGCGGTCAATGGCCTCTGGTTATTCTGGAGTAGACAATGAATTATTCTTTAGGGATAACACAATGATGTTGTTTGGTGATGCTAAAGAGATGACTGACTCTATAGTGCAAAGCTTAGGTTAGACCTAGACTTAAAGACCAAAAAGTTACCCTTTTGGAAGTTTTAAGCTAAAACCCCTCTCTTTCTAATCGCTTTCTCTCAAGTTTTCTAGCTCTTCGTACCGCTTCAGCTTTTTCTCTAGCTTTCTTTTCGGAAGGTTTTTCATAAGATCGACGGAGCTTCATTTCTCGGAAAACCCCCTCGCGTTGCATTTTCTTTTTCAGTACTTTCAGTGCCTGATCAACATTGTTGTCTCTTACAGTTACATGCAAGTTATATAACTCCTTTTAAAATTATCTATCGAAGCGGTGGTTTCTACCATAGACTTGACCACTTGTGAAGCACAGAATTTAAACAAATTATTTTGAAATTGGACGAACTTAAATTTTTTAGGCATATTACGCACTATGGCTATATTAAAGATTGCTAAAATGGGTGCCCCAATTTTGGGTGAAATTGCAGAGGAAGTACTTGATCCTACTAGTCAAGAAACAGCTAATGTTGTAAGTAACATGCTTGAAACACTAATTGATGCGGGTGGACTTGGCCTTGCTGCCCCGCAAGTATATATATCAAAAAGAATAATTATACTCTTTCGATTGTCAAGTAGAGAGGAAGAACTTAACTATGACGACGCAACCAACCTTCTAATAATGATTAATCCTGTCATAGAACCGGTTTCCAATAAAATGGGGGTAGATTGGGAGGCGTGCCTTTCTGTTCCGGGAATGATGGGGGCAGTACCTAGATATAAAAAAATTAGCTATACTTGGTCTGATTTGCAGGGTAAAAAACATGAAGATCAGGCCGAAGGATTCTTTGCTAGAGCTATTCAACACGAAAATGATCATTTAGAAGGACTTTTATATCCTCAGAGGATTGAGGATTTGCAATTATTTGGGTTTAGCGATGAGGTGAATCGGAATTTGGACTTATTGAATAAGGGCAGTTTCAAGGAGTAATGGATATAAGTATGATTAAAGACTCAGAGGTAAAGCAAAAATTGGTGGACCAGGCTATAAAAAACGTAATTTTTGAGGGCTGGACTTGGAAAGCTATCAAATCTAGTGCGAGCTCTTTGAATATAGAAAAGGATTCACTAAATAAAATTTTGCCAAATGGTCCACGTGACTTAGTTAGAGAGTTTGTTTCTAATTTAGACTCCCAAATGTTGGCTAGGATAAATAAGTTAAAATTAGGGAAAATGCCAATAAGAATGAGAATATATACAGCGGTCAAAATACGTATAGAATTATATGAATATTACAGGGAGCAAGTCAGGGGCTTACTCTCATACTTGTCTTTTCCAGGAAATATTACCTTTGGTACTCGTCTTACCGTCAAGACAGTTAGTACAATTTGGTATGGTGTTGGTGATGTGTCTACCGATTTTAGCTATTATACAAAAAGAGGGCTACTAACGGCAATTTATTCAGCAACATTACTTTATTGGTTATCAGACAATTCTAAAGATTCAGAGGACACATGGTCTTTTCTTGAGCGAAGGATTGAGGATGTTATGAAAATTCCTAAAATTAAGGCAGGGCTTAAAGATGGAGTTATTCTAAAAAAAATATTATCTATGCCACTACAAATTATTTCTAAAAAAGCCTAATTTTCATCTCCAGGGGTTTCTCGAACTGAGTCAGTCTGATTTTTTCTAAATTTATCGAGAGAATCACTAATATCGCTATTGGACAGCGCTAAAATGCTTGTGGCCAGAAGAGCAGCGTTTACAGCACCTGATCGCCCTACCGCTAACGTTCCAACTGGAACTCCCGCAGGCATTTGGGTCATTGATAATAATGCGTCTAGGCCACCAGCTATTTTGCCTTCCATTGGCACTCCTAAAACTGGCAATGGTGTTAGTGCCGCAGCTGCCCCTGGCAAAGCGGCGGCCATACCCGCTCCTGCTATAATGACTTTGAATCCATTCGTCTTTGCACTAGTAACAAATTCACTCAGTCTTTCAGGTGTTCTATGAGCCGACATTACAAATGCATTGGAAGGTATCTTCAAATCATCCAAAGTTGCCTGGGCATGTTGCATTATATTCCAGTCCGATTGACTACCCATAATAATTGCAACTACAGGGTTTTCTCTAAGCATACTTATTTTACCTCAAAAAAATTATTGATAAGACATTATTGTAACACTCTAGTAATTTAACAAAAATAATTTTATAGCAATATTGTCCTAGACTAAAGATATCTTATACACTTACAGACTATATTATGTTTACCCGCTTGTATAGAAACCTCAGGTGATATTTCATGATTCACAAAGATAGTAATTTTAATAATGTATTTTGGAAGTTTTCTTTGGAATTTTATGATCGGCCTAAGGTGGCTAGCAGGCTAATCTC
>PTLG01000204.1 GCA_002937995.1 Alphaproteobacteria bacterium MarineAlpha3_Bin7
GTTTTGAAAAATCAAAAAATAACAGGAATGAAACAATCCCTGAGATCAATGATGAATCTCTTATACCAGCCGCAGTCTTGGTCCTTTTGGTCAATCATCCAGACGGCCTAACTGTATTGTTTACCAAACGGGCTGACAATATGACGAGACATGCAGGTCAAATTAGTTTGCCCGGTGGTAGAATAGAAGCAAACGATCCCAGCCCAAAGTATACTGCTCTCAGGGAAACAGAAGAAGAAATAGGACTTCGTAGAGAGGAAATAGAAATTGTTTGCCAACTTGATGAGTATGCCGTGGGCACTGGATTTCTGATAACCCCGTTTGTCGGCTTTGCCGACCCTCCTCTAGAATTAACCCCCCAATACGAAGAAGTTGCAGAAATTTTCGAAGCCCCACTCTCTTATTTAATTAATCCCAACAATTACACTTGGAACAAAAAAACTCTAAAGGGTGAGAGCCGCCGTTTTCTATCATTACAGTGGAATAATTACTATATTTGGGGCGCCACCGCTGGAATTTTACATGACCTTTCAATTAAAATAGGGCATGTAAGCTAATCATTACTATAACTTTGAGAGGACTTAATGAGAATATTAATTCAGGTGATTCTTCCTCTTCTTGCACCAATAGTTGCCTATTTTATATGGTCCTATTGGGATGCACGTCGCCGTGGAAAAGGTCTTCCTAATTGGGAAGAAGGAAAATGGTTTTGGTTTATACTCTTAGGAATAGCTTTATCAGCAGCCAGCTTGGTTTATTTTTCAACCACAGGATCGGGCACAAACACTAAATACACGTCACCACAATTGGAAAATGGAAAAGTAGTACCAGGAAAACATAAATAGATTATGATAAAAAATAATTGCTTGGGCTAACAAACCGACTCAACAATTATGAGGTAGTAATTTGAGTGACAAAAGTTTTAAGCTAAACATATCCTTATCTAGACAGACTTGGGAAAAACGGACTTCACTTGTTAAATTAATAAAACTTTTTACAGACGCTAAAGTAGACATTCGTTTTATTGGCGGCTTTGTCAGAAATGCGTTACTTGGCTTACCCATAACAGATATAGATTTTGCCACCCCCCTACTCCCAAATAAAACTATAAAATTAATAGAAACAGCTGGGATAGACTGCATCTTAACCGGAGTGGAATATGGAACCGTAACAGCTAAAGTAGAGGGTGAGACATATCAAATTACCACCCTAAGACAAGATATTTCCAACGATGGGAGAAGGGCCAAGGTAAAATTTACTGATTCTTGGAAGACTGATGCCTCTCGGCGTGACTTCACCATAAACGCAATGAGTGCCAATCTTGAAGGTGAAATCTATGACTATTTTAGCGGCTACAACGATTTAATAAATGGCAAGATTAGGTTTGTGGGTAGGGCTGAAAAGAGGATTACAGAGGATCACCTCCGTATCCTGAGATATTTTAGATTTATGGCTAATTTAGATTTTCAGCCAGCAAGCGCCGAGTCCTATAACACCTGCATAGAACATGCTCACCTAACTAAGTCTCTCTCTGGAGAGAGAATTTGGTCAGAATTACGAAAAATATTGTCACTCTCAAGCCAAATTAAGGTAATTGAGAAAATGATAAATGATGGAATAACTAGCCACTTTCTTCCACAAAATGTTAGCACTAAATATCTCGTACGAATTTATGAGTTAGCTGATGAACACCCGTCTTTGAATGCTATAGTTGACCAACCAATAGTATTGTTAGGCTGCCTTCTGAAAGATAAAGAAATAAATATTGAGAAAATAGCCGCCAAACTAAAGCTATCTAATAAAGAATTAGGGGAATTATCAAAACTACTTAGCCCTGACACAAAGATGAATAGCAAAATGTCAAAGATAGAGTTAAATGGCAGAGTATACAGGAATGGTAGAAGACAGTTCTTATCTAAGTTAGTGTTATCATGGGCTATGGAGAAAGAAAAAAATAATGGGTCAAAATTAAATGATGACACTTGGCTAAAATTGGTTGAAAAGGCAGCAAGTGTAAAAGAAAAAGTTTTTCCTGTAAAAGGTCGTGACCTTATCGAAAGAGGTATACCTGAAGGTCCACAAGTTTCTGATATTTTGAAAAGTTTAGAAGACTGGTGGGTCAAAAATGGCTGTAAGGCTGATAAAATAGCCTGCTTAAAAAGATTGTAAAATCAGAAAAGATAAAGGCAAAATATAAAGCTGTTTGTATAAATTTATGAGAAGAGGAAGCTGAAAAATTAATGAAACTATATACTAATAAAGGTGGCTCCGGCGATAGAACCTTTTTGCTACTACATGGACTAGGATGTAATGGTGATGTTTGGAAAGGACTTATATCGAAAATTAATCAGGCAAAGGCGGGCAAATGGATTGCTCCAGACCTAAGAGGACACGGAAGATCAGATTGGGCAGAAGAATATTGTGTGGGATATCATGCTAATGATCTTGCGGCCATATTAAACAACGAGAGCAACATAATCGTAGTTGGGCATTCCATGGGAGCTTATATTGGTATAATTCTAGCACTGGGAATCTATAACTTAGATATCAAGTTTGTATTGGGAATAGGGCAAAAAACTAAGTGGCTAATCCATGAAAAGAAAAAGCTATTTGAGTTCGCTGAGAAACCTGTTCGCATATTCAAAACCAAGAGCGAAGCACTAATGAGATATCTAAAAGTGTCTGGTTTAAATGGTATAATTGATGTTAATGACCCCCGCCTTGATAATGCTATAGTAAAGAATAGGCGGGGATACGCTTTAGCTGCTGACCCAAAGACAGTTTTAGTGGCCGGATCTTCCATAGGATTATTTCAAGCTGCAAGCTACAACAATAAAATAAGATTAGTATGCGGGGAATACGACAACGTCACAAACCTTAAATCACTCCAAGAGCTTGATAAAAAAGCATTTGAATTGAGAGGTCTTTCTCACAACGCCCATGTTGAAAATCCAACGGTAATTTGGAACATTTTAGAGAACTTAGAACAAGAATATTTGTTAATCGACTAGGGCCAGGCAGCAATGGGTGGAAGCGACATCAAAATTGCTTCCGTATTTCCCCCTGTCATTAATCCAAATTTAGTGCCCCTATCATGAATCAAATTAAATTCAACGTACCGTGCTCTCTTGGCGAGCTGAGCCGTAACTTCTTCTGAGGACCAGTCCTTATTCATGTGACGTTTCACTATCTCGGGGTAAATGGTTAAAAACCCCTTGCCAACATCTTTTACAAAAGAAAAATCCGCTGCCCAATCGCCAGTGTCAAGGTAGTCAAAGAATATTCCACCAACACCCCTCGCCTCATTCCTGTGGGGCAGATAGAAATAATTATCACACCACTTTTTAAACTTGGGGTAATAACCTTCACTAAAATAACCTTTATCGTGTTTGTCACATACTTTCTTAAAAGTGGAATGAAAATTTTCTGTGTCCTCATCATCAGGGAATACGGGCGTGAGATCCCCTCCACCTCCAAACCATTGTTTAGATGTTACAATCATCCGAGTATTCATGTGAGCAATGGGAACAAATGGGGATCTTGGATGAGCTACTACCGATATACCTGATGCCCAAAAACTGCCATCATCCTCTGTTCCAGGAATTTGGGATCGCATTTCGTCAGAAAACTTGCCTTCAACAGTAGAAACATTTACCCCAACTTTTTCAAAAACCCTACCCCTTAGCACTGACATGACACCACC
>PTLG01000205.1 GCA_002937995.1 Alphaproteobacteria bacterium MarineAlpha3_Bin7
AGCATATATGACGTACTACCCTCACTTCTTCCAAAACCCCTAATCAAAATTCTCTAAAAATTAGTTTTACTGATTTGGCATAACTATTACAGATCATTGGGCAAATTAGCAACCTAGCTTATAAATTAACCCATTAAATTAAAATAATATTTTACTATTTTTTTTAAATTTCGTTTATTTACTGCTGGAAAGATATTCACTTGCCTTGAAATAGGGTAGATTATCTTTGTCTGAACAGCCTAGAATAGTAAGTCTTTCCGCTATTTTTATGGCCTTTTGGTACTTCCTTTCAGCCTCATGCTCTGAGCTTGTTTCAAAGGATTCCCCGCAAATTGATATGCCATAGTGAGATTGTAAACTTCTGATTATTTTGCCCGCCATAAGCCCATCTGCGATTAAATCTAAATGAAAATCATCGTTTTTGACAATTTGTATCTTGTTTTTTATCAAAAATTTCCTTATCTCCGTTTCAGCTTTTAGAGCTACATCCCAATAATCTGACTCTGAGTCTGTTGCCTCTCCAGAAACCTCGGCAAATGCCATACAAAAAGTAAGAAACACTTTTTCATTAGTATTGGAAGACTTCCATGCGGTTGAGCCAAGACTTCCCCAAATTGAAGCATTCATTTCACTATACACCCTGCCGACTCTGCCAAAAAATAATTTATGAAGCGCTCCCTCACTAAGGCTCTCCTGTACATTGCTTTGTTTATAAATATCGATTGCTGCATATGAATTACAGATGGGACAAGTGTCATCTCTATAATCATTCTTTCTGTATATGTAAGAACAGCGTAAATCATTTTTTATTTGGCTTTGACATAATAAGAATGGCTCATCTTCTCCATTTTTTTCCTGTTGTTGACCAATCCAGTTAAACCTATTCATAAATTTCATAAACGATCTACGATGGCTCCAAAGTGTCCACTCTAGTTCCTCTACGGGTCCAAAAGTAGTCCAATTGGAACTAACATCTATTACTATACATTTTGATTTTCCGGGAGCCGACCTCAGCCCACGCCCCACCGATTGGCCCCAGAGTACCTTTGAGAGTGTGGGTCTTAGATGAACAATTATGTTACAATAAGGGTTGTCCCAACCCTCCGCTAAAACGCCTACAGAAACCATGATTTCAACCTCACCCTTCTCGTGTTGCTCTAATAGTTTCATTCTCTCGCCTATGGGTGTTTGTGCGGTAACAATACTTGCTGACCAGCCTTTTCCCCTTACGTGTTCTAAGGTTGCATTTGCTACAGTTATATCTGGGCAAAACCAGGCTGAAATAGGCACAGGGTCAACGTTTTTTCGCTCCTCAGAATATACGGAAGCAGCCTTATCAACCATTGATGACTTAATTATGGCTGAAGCTAATTTAGAAACAGGAAAATCACCCGAGCTTATCTCTATTCCACTTACATCAAGGTCATGAATAAAGTGCACTCGGTATTCTGGAGGCACCAAAACACCTTCGGATATCAATTCTTTTATATTTGCACAATCAATGATGGCATCGAAAGCGAGGTTTAACTGATCCCGTTGATCCCCCGTTCTACGCTCGGGTGTTGCGGTAAGACCTATTAAAGAGGCTTTTTCTTTACCTTTTTTCTCAAATTCCTCTAATATTTTTTTATATCCCGTACCATTGGGAGAAACACGATGAGCTTCATCTACAATAATAAGGTCTGCCTTTGGTATCGCATCAATTATAACCTGCTTAGCCCGAATATGAGTAGACAGGAGAACATCATAACCTTTAAACGCCGCCCCCTCATCGGAAACACTAAGTTTGTATACCTTATGTTTTTTGCTTAAAGCTCTCTCCAACTGTTCCAACAGCACCAAACGATGGCACAGTACTACTACTTTTTTTGATTTATAAAACCTCTCCACAATTTCACTTGCTAAAATAGTTTTACCGGCACCAGTCGGGGCCTTTAAAATAAATTTCTTATAACGCTTAATGATTGTAGGAAAATCACTAATTATTTTTTCTTGCCAACTTCTAAGTAACATGGCGCCTCTCGTCCCTATACATTTATTTTTCAACGGAACTTCAAACTGAAGGAGTTGATCAATGGACTAAATTAATTGAATTTAAGAATTCATTTATGGATTTGCTTAGTTGAACTTGCAGGTGATTAAATTAAAAATCTGGTTTACACAATTATTTTGTTTTTTCCAAAGATAAAATAGGCCTTTTTAATAAACATTCCCGACAGATACAATCTTTCAAATTTGCAGCAATATACTTCTTATCTACATTCATACACCAACAATTTTGGTCGTTCACTTGACAAATAAAATTATTTCCGCAGACTTCACAAGTCAATTTTCTTTTCATAGGTTAAATCTACCAGTTAAAATAATTCTATATCCACCACAAATATATACCTTAGTTTTAATATCTGTCATATTGAATAGGTATGTCTTAAATTTAGGTCTTATTTCATGGCTAAACAAAGAGTATTAGTTACTGGCGGAGCAGGATATATCGGCAGCCATACGTGCAAATTACTCGCAACAGAGGGCTACGATCCAATAGTCGTTGATAATCTATCCACTGGAAATAAATGGGCAGTAAAATGGGGACCACTTGAAATATGTGACATACGGGACAATGATGCTTTGTCTCTCGTTATGGCCAAATATAAACCAGTGGCCATTGCTCACTTTGCATCATGCTGCTACGTTGGAGAATCAGTCGAAAATCCAGAAAAATATTATAATAATAATGTGAGTGGGATGTTGTCACTTTTGAAAACAATGAATAGAAATCGGGTAAGAAAAATAATATTTTCAAGTTCGTGCTCAACATATGGCAACCCTCAATATACACCCATAGATGAGGGTCATCCTCAAACACCAATCAATCCATATGGGTTTACAAAATATATATGCGAGAGAATACTCTCTGACTATCATAGAACTCAGGACATAGAGTTTATTGCCCTACGTTATTTTAATGCGGCCGGCGCTGACCCCGAGGCTGAGATTGGAGAACTTCACGAACCTGAGCCACACCTTGTTCCTAGGATCTTGGATGCTGCACTTGGAAAAGCAGACCATTTTCTGATACATGGGACCGATTATGATACTGATGATGGAACATGCGTAAGAGATTACGTACACGTTCTCGATATAGCTAAAGCACATTTAAAGGCAATTGAACATATTTTTAAATTTAATTCCGCTGAATTTATTAACTTGGGTAACGGAAGCGGTTTTTCAGTAAAAGAGGTTGTAAATAAAGTACTGGAGATAACTGGCTGTAAAATTAAGGTTATCGAAGGCGATAGGAGGGATGGTGACCCAGCAATACTAATTAGTGACTCACAACGGGCATCAGAAATACTAGACTGGTCTCCAGATTATCCTGATTTAACCTCGATTATAGGTCACGCTTGGCAGTGGCACCGAAGTAAGAAAAGTGATAGTTAACAGTCGTGATGGAGAATAAAAAGAAATTTATAATTGTTGGCGCCGGTCCTTCTGGTTTGGCCTCTGCTTTAGAGGCTAGTAAAAATAATGCATCAGTCCATGTGTTTGAGAGTTCGGAAAAGCTCGGTGGACTCTCAAGAACTATGGACTTTGAAGGTTGTAAGTTTGACGTTGGCCCTCATAGATTTTTCACAAAAAATAGCGAAGTTAATACATTGTTCAATGAAG
>PTLG01000206.1 GCA_002937995.1 Alphaproteobacteria bacterium MarineAlpha3_Bin7
CAAGAGGATCCCTATGAATTGTTAAGTAGAACGTTTGATGAAACGGAGGGTTACGACGAAATGGTTGTCTTAACCAATATCTCCTTCGATTCTCATTGTGAACACCACTTGGCGCCAATTATTGGTAAGGCACATGTAGCCTATCTGCCCGAAAGTAAAGTTGTTGGTATTAGCAAATTAGCCAGGCTGGTAGACATTTATGGCAAACGTATGCAAATTCAAGAGAAAATGACTTCTCAAATTGCAAATACACTCCACAAGGTTTTGGAACCTAAAGGAGTCGCAGTTGTCATTGAAGCGGCTCATGAATGCATGACAACACGGGGGGTTTACAAACCAGGCGTTAAGATGGTCACTAGTAGGATGCTCGGTGCCTTTAGGGAGGACGGAGCTACTAGAAGAGAGTTTCTATCTATGATAGGCTCCAATTAAGGTCAGGCCTAAGAACACCACATTGTTAAAACCGATGGTCTGCTAATTGCTAAACTAGGGGGTGGGCTGAGCTGGGTTGTGATAGACTTTAGACCCATATCATTTATTCTTGGAATATTGGTTTCCGTTCTGGCTGTTATGATGCTAGGGCCGGCGGTAGTAGATTTTTTTTCTGGTAATCAAGATTGGGAGGTGTTTGCGGTATCTGCCAGCGTAACTTTTTTTATTGGCATTTCACTTGTCATATCAAGTCGCGCGGCGACCACTGTTTTATCCGTTAGAGGAGCTTTTATTCTCACTACCCTTAGTTGGGTTGTATTAACTATATTTGCGGCGTTACCCTTTTCATTTGCGCAAACCCATATGAGTTTTTCCGACTCGTTTTTTGAGGCTATGTCTGGTATTACGACAACGGGCGCAACAGTAATGTTTAACCTAGATACTGCTCCCCCAGGTTTGCTTTTATGGAGATCACTTCTGCAATGGTTAGGCGGAATAGGGATAATCGTTATGGCATTGGCTGTGTTACCTTTCCTAAGAGTTGGGGGAATGCAGCTATTCCGGATGGAGTCCTCGGATCAAGCAGATAAGGCTTTACCTAGAACAGCTCACATAGCCACAGTTATTGGTGCCATCTACCTTGGGCTAACAATGTTTATTGCCTTTGCGCTATATTTGGCTGGCCTTAGCGGCTTTGATTCTATTACTCACGCGATGACAACTATAGCAACTGGAGGGTTTTCTAATCACGATAGTTCGTTTTCCTACTTTGATAATTACTTGGTAGAATTAATAACTGTTTTAGGCATGGTTTTAGGAAGTTTACCATTTCTTCTCTACCTCTCAGTTCTCCAGGGGAAATATAAAACGGTGATTAGGGATAGCCAAGTTCGTTGGTTCTTGGCAGTTTTAATTTTTGTAGTAGTTTTTGTTACAATATGGTTGTGGGTAGGTAACCAAAAGGATTTGGATGAGTCTTTTCGAATGTCCCTTTTTAACGTTGTCTCTATTATGACAGGGACAGGATTTAAAACTGAGGCATTTGACAGTTGGGGGAGTTTTTCCATACCAATATTTTTCTTCATAATGTTTATTGGAGGCTGTGCTGGATCAACAACTTGTGGAATTAAGATATTCAGGTTCCAGGTTCTTTATGCAGCCGCCAAAACTCAATTTGAGAACTTGGCCCACCCGCATGGAGTATTTATTCCCTATTACAATGGAAACCCAATATCGGACGAGGTTATTAAATCGGTAATGAGCTTCTTTTTTGTATTTGGCATGACATTTGCCTTGTTAGCCGTTGGATTGGCTTTAATGGGAATAGATTTTTTGACTGCAGTTTCTGCGGCTGCTTCAGCAATTTCTAATGTTGGTCCAGGGTTAGGTCCTATTATTGGACCAGAAGGAAACTACTCCTCTCTTCCAGATTCTGCTAAATGGTTGCTTTCTGCTGGGATGCTTCTCGGTAGACTGGAGTTGTTCACAGTTATTGTGCTATTTACAAGAGCTTTTTGGAGGGCTTAAAAGTCAGATCTAATGGGAAAAATATATACACCAAAGGAATTACTTAGCGTTCTTATTGGATTTGATACTACTTCATTCAGATCCAACCGGGATATGATTGACTTTATTGTCGATTATTTATCAAGTCACGGTATATCAAGTAGTCTAGGTTTTAACGATGAAGAAACTAAGGCGGACTTAATTTCAACAATTGGACCACAAGTAGCTGGTGGTATAATTTTGTCGGGACACACCGATGTTGTGCCTGTAGCCGACCAAAATTGGAATACTGACCCATTTGTAGCGCAAGAAAAAGGGGATAAAATATATGGCAGAGGTTCTTGCGATATGAAAGGTTTTATAGCCGTTGTTTTAGCCATGATACCCGAAATTCTTAAGTTTGACTTAAAAGTTCCATTACATTTGGCATTTAGTTATGACGAAGAGGTTGGCTGTTTAGGTGCTCCTGCCTTAATTTCTCGAATGCTAAAAGATGTAGCTTCTCCAAGTGCGGCTATTATTGGGGAGCCAACTGGAATGAAGTTGGTAAATGCGCATAAAGGCGGAACTATGTTTGAGACAACGATAACTGGTTGCGCTGGACATGCCTCACAAACACAAAATGGAGTAAACGCTATTTCTTTGGCGGGTCGCTGTATTTCCTTCTTAGATAGAAAGGCAGAAGAGTTTAAAATTAAGGGGCCATGGGATGATCGTATGGCACCCCCATACAACACTATAAGTATTGGTACAATAGAGGGGGGAACCGCTCATAATATTATTGCAGGTAGCTGCAAGCTGGTTTGGGGTTGTAGAAGTATAGCTAAAGAAGATGCCATTAGCTTAATGAATGAATTTATTAATTACTGCAATGGGGAAATACTTCCACCGTTTAAGAAAATTAGCGGTGATACTGAAATATTCACAACAGAAATTAATGGAATTCCGCCACTAATGGCTAGGGAGCATAACCCAGCTGAAGAACTAGTATTACAACTTACTGGAAAAAATGAAATTCTGGGAGTTGCCTTTGGCACGGAAGCGGGTCTATTTGACGATGCTGGAATACCATCGGTAGTATTTGGACCCGGCCACATAGATCAAGCGCACAAACCTGATGAGTTTGTTGCAATTTCTCAGCTGGAAGAGTGTTCTTTATTTATACAGAAAATGGCTAAGTGGTCGTCTGAACAATAAAGATCCTAAAATTACATCACTGGAAATCTGGAAGATATAAATATTGTAAATTTATCGACTATAATTTAGACCTTATTCTGCCATCATCGCTTGTTGTTTGGAAGGTATGTTTTTCTGAGCTTTGGCGGTAAACTCGGGCATTACTTCTTTGGCAAATAAATTGAGAGATTTGGAATCGTCCGGAAGTAGAATATTCAAGTATTCAAAACCCATCTTTTCTAGTGTTTTAATCCTTAAGACAATTGTATCTGGATCTCCAATTAATGCAGATTCATCCATTTCTGGGCCTTTGTCAGAGTAACTATTAGGTCGCTCGTTCTCTATTCCAGGCAGTGATCCAAACCTTTCAATCATCTTTGTGACCCGAACTTCTCTTCTTTCAATGGCCTCTTCATATTCCTTATCAGATGTTGTGATTGTAAGCCCGCGAGCAAGGCACACCTCATTTGGATCAAAGGT
>PTLG01000207.1 GCA_002937995.1 Alphaproteobacteria bacterium MarineAlpha3_Bin7
CAGGAAACTAAATAATCTTTATTATAAATCATAAGTCCATAAAATTAGCCATAAATATTTTTTGCCCGATCTTCAAATGATTTGACCATAATTTTTACTGCATCGTTAAATAATACACCAATTAATTTCTGCATTAATTTTGAACGAAACTCAAAATCTACAAAAAAATCTATTGTGCATGCCCCATCATCTTCTTCGATAAATTCCCACCTATTGATTAAATACTTAAATGGTCCATCTGAGTAAACGGCTTCAATTTTACTAGGAAAAGAAAGGGTAACTTTTGACGTAAATTTCTCTCTAAATAATTTATATCCAATCAACATATCTGCGAGTAAAATATTTTTTTCACTCTCCCTTATACGACTACCCAAACACCAGGGTAAAAAATCCGGATATTTCTCTATATCAGAAACTATGTCGAACATTTGTTCATTTGTATAAGGGACCCGCCTTTTTTCGGCATACTGTGTTTTCATGTTTAGCGTGACTATGTTGCCATTAATTTTTGACGCGCAATTTTTAATTTCTCAAAATCTTTATCTGCATGGTATGAAGATCTTGTTAAAGGAGAAGCAGAAACCATCAGAAAACCTTTTTCTCGTGCTACATTCTCATAATCTCTAAATTCTTCAGGTGTTACAAATCTGTCTACGGCTGCATGTTTTGGTGTAGGCTGTAAATATTGTCCAAGGGTAATAAAGTCCACCCCTGCCTCCCTCATATCACTCATTACAGTTAATACCTCATCAAATTTCTCTCCCAGACCAACCATAATACCTGATTTAGTAAAAATTTCTGGGTCATAACGTTTTACAAGCTCCAAAACCTCTAAGCTACCCTTATACTGGGCGCCTTTCCGTACTGAAGAGTATAATCTGGGAACAGTTTCCAAATTGTGATTAAAAACATCAGGCTTTGCCCAAACAACTTTCAATAATGAGTCCCCCTTTCCCCTAAAATCTGGGGTTAGTACTTCTACAGTAGTACCAGGAGCTAGAGATCTTAGGTTTTTTATGCAATTTACGAAATGCTGGGCGCCACCATCAGGGAGATCATCTCTATCTACAGATGTAACAACAATATGTTTTAAACCAGTCTTACTAGCCATTATTGCTATATTTTCGGGCTCTAACGGATCAATTGCGGTTGGTTTACCAGTACGTACATTACAAAAAGCACAGGATCGAGTACAAATATCTCCTAAGATCATAACGGTTACATGCTTTTCCGACCAACACTCCCCTATATTGGGACAGGCAGCCTCTTCACAAACAGTCTTTAATCCCAATTTGGAAACTAAATCGCGTGTCTCTCCATAAATTTTAGAAACTGGAGCCTTAACCCTAATCCATTTTGGCTTCCGTGGTGAAACTTTAACCGGTTTATTTCTCAGTTCTGGATGTCGTATAATTTCAATAGTATCCATATGTCAAACCTACACCTTTACTTCCTCGGAAGTATAATTGCATTACTAAAAATGAATTACTCGATCATATGCATCCAATACACTTTCATGCATCATTTCAGAAAGTGTAGGATGAGGAAAAACTGTATTAATCAATTCTAACTCTGTAGCTTCCAAGGTCTTTGAAATAGAGAAACCTTGGACTAATTCAGTTACTTCTGCACCAACCATATGCGCACCTAAAAGTTCACCCGTAACCGAGTCAAAAATAGTCTTAACAATTCCCTGATCCTCTCCTAAGGCTATGGCTTTTCCGTTACCCAAGAATGGAAAACGTCCAACTCGAATCTCCCTGCCCATCTCTTTTGCCTGAGCCTCTGTTAGGCCAATACTGGCAATTTGCGGGTGACAGTACGTACAACCTGGAATATTTTCTTTATTCAAAGAATGGGAGCCATTCCCAGAGATATTTTCAACACAAACTATACCCTCATGACTGGCTTTATGGGCTAACCAAGGGGGCCCAGCCACATCTCCTATTGCATAAACATGGGGCTCGTCAGTGCATCCCCAATTATTGGTTTGAATATAACCCCCGTCAGCAACCTGCACCTTAGTAGCTTCTAAACCCAACTCTTCCGTATTACCAACAACACCGACGGCTACGATTACTCTATCAAACTCTTTTTCAATTCTCTTTCCATTAGTTTCGATGATTGCAGTTACTTTGTTATCATGTTTTACCAAGTTTAATACCTGAGAAGAGGTCATTATATCAATACCCTGTTTCTCAAACTCGCCTTTTGCAAACGAAGAAATTTCTTCGTCTTCAGCTGGAAGTATATTTGATAACATTTCAACAACTGCCACCTTACAACCAAAAGTATTAAAAAAACTTGCGAACTCAATACCAATAGCACCAGAACCAATTACCAATAATGAACCTGGAACAAGGTTGGGGGTCATTGCTTCCTTATAACTCCAAACTAACTTCCCGTCTGGTTCTAAACCCTTTAAAACCCGGGGCCGTGCACCAGTTGCGATTATAATATTATTACAAGATAAATTTGTTTGAACCCCATTTTTATCTTCCAAAGAAAGTTTCCTGGAGCCAGCCAAGGCACCGCGAGCCTCAAACACTTTTACACTATTTTTGTTTAGCAAGTGCGAAATACCCTCAGATAAACGTCCAGCAACATTTCTAGAGCGTTTTACTATTTTCTCAATGTCAAAAGATAAACCAGAAACTGTGATTCCAAATTTTTCTGATTCCTCAAAATTTCTGTATAACTCTGCTGTTCTTAATAGAGCCTTTGTAGGTATGCAGCCCCAATTTAAGCAAATACCACCTAAATGCTGACTTTCTATTAGCGCAGTTCTCATTCCCAACTGAGCAGATCTAATAGCTGCTACATATCCGCCTGGTCCACCACCCAATACAGCAATATCAAAAGTATCATTCATTAAAAAGTTACCTATAGAATCATTGAAATGGGATCTTCAACTAACGATTTGAAACACTCGAGAAATTCAGCCCCTAGGGCGCCATCGACTGACCTATGATCTACAGATAAAGTACAACTCATCATGGTTGAAACCGAGAGAATACCGTCTAATACCGTTGGTCTCTCCTCAGCTGTACCGACCGCGAGTATACAAGACTGAGGTGGATTAATAATCGCTGAGAACTGCTTTACACCATACATACCCAAGTTTGAAATTGTAAAACCACCACCTTGGTACTCTTGAGGGGCCAAATTTCCGTCTCTAGCCCTCTGAACCAAGTCTTTACTTACTCTTGAAATCTCTATTAAACCTAATTGGTCTGCTTTTCGAATTATAGGAGTAATCAGCCCACCATTAGTCGAAACTGCTATCGCCACATCAATATTAAGATTTTGTCTTAAAGCATCCTCTGTCCAACTTACATTAACCATGGGAATCTTTCTCATTGCTATCGCGACCGCAGCAACCAGAAAGTCGTTTACAGAAATTTTATAGCTGTTTTCACCAGGATTAGATTTACTATTAATGTCCTCCCTTAAATCAATAAGCTTTTTGACATTAAAATCAGCAGCTAAAAAAAAGTGAGGAATATCTCTAGCGGCGCCTGTTAGACGTTCTGCAATGACACGGCGCATTTTTGTGTGAGGA
>PTLG01000208.1 GCA_002937995.1 Alphaproteobacteria bacterium MarineAlpha3_Bin7
TTCAATCGCAAGGGCTCTCTCGTCTTTCTCTACTCCACGCCTAGAAAAAACTCTAACTTCAACAACTGTTCCAGTCACCCCGGGCGGAAGACGCAGGGATGTATCCCTCACATCCGACGCTTTTTCTCCAAAAATAGCTCTCAATAACTTCTCTTCAGGTGTCATTGGAGCCTCACCTTTTGGAGTAACCTTACCAACCAAAATATCGCCTGGATCAATTTCAGCTCCAATATAAACTATACCAGCCTCGTCGAGGTTTTTTAGGGCTTCCTCACCAACGTTTGGAATGTCTCTAGTAATTTCTTCTTGCCCTAATTTGGTATCACGAGACATAACTTCAAATTCTTCAATATGAATAGAAGTAAAGACATCTTCTCTCACAATTCGCTCAGAGATTAATATTGAGTCTTCAAAGTTATAACCATTCCAAGGCATGAAAGCAGCTAAAACATTCCTACCTAGTGCGAGCTCACCCAATTGTGTTGACGGGCCATCTGCAATTATATCACCTGCATTAACCCTGTCTCCCACTTTTACTAGCGGACGTTGGTTTATACATGTATTTTGATTAGATCTCTGAAACTTCTGAAGTGTATAAGTGTCAACTCCAGGTTTCTCTCCCTCACCTGAGGAACGGTCCGCATGAATTACGATCCTAGTCCCGTCAATCTGGTCAACTATCCCATCTCTATTCGCAATTAACGTAGCGCCTGAGTCTCTAGCGACAGTTTCCTCCATACCCGTTCCCACTAGAGGTGCTTCAGCCTTTATGAGCGGGACCGCTTGGCGTTGCATATTTGACCCCATTAAAGCTCTATTGGCATCATCATTCTCTAGAAAAGGTATCAAAGCAGCGGCAACTGACACTAGCTGCTTTGGCGACACGTCGATGAGATCTACCTCCTCAACTGGCACTAAAAGCACGTCCTCGCCCCTCCTACAGTTCACGAGTTGGTTTTCTAATTTTCCACTTTTATTAATTGCCTCATTCGCTTGGGCTATTGTAAATTTTCCCTCATCCATTGCAGACAAGTGAATAACTTCGCTACTAACTTTGCCATTTTTTACCCTCCTATAAGGGCTCTCTATAAAGCCATATTGATTAACGCGAGCATAGGTTGCCAGACTATTTATTAGTCCAATATTTGGACCCTCCGGCGTTTCTATGGGGCATATTCTACCGTAGTGGGTGGGATGGACGTCCCTAACTTCAAATCCAGCCCTTTCTCTAGTCAACCCTCCCGGACCCAGAGCAGACAAACGGCGTTTATGCGTAATCTCAGATAATGGATTTGTCTGGTCCATAAACTGACTAAGCTGTGATGATCCAAAAAATTCACGAACGGTTGCTGCAGCGGGTTTAGCATTAATTAGATCGTGTGGCATAACTGTATCTATATCTACAGACCCCATACGCTCCTTTATAGCCCTCTCCATACGCAGTAGGCCTATCCTATATTGATTTTCCATCAATTCCCCAACGGATCTAACCCGGCGGTTTCCCAAGTGATCAATATCGTCTATGTCACCTTTACCATCCCGCAGATCTACAAGAACTTTTACAACCCTTAATACATCCTCCTGTCGCAAAACTCGCTCGCTGTCATCTGCATCAATTTCCAGCCTGGAATTCATCTTTACCCGCCCAACTGATGAGAGATCATATCTATCTTCGTCGAAGAAAAGGCCATGAAACAATGCATCTGCAGTTTCTAAGATCGGAGGTTCACCAGGCCTCATTAGACGATAAATATCCATTAGCGCACTCTCTCTACTATCGTTTTTATCGATAGCTAGTGTATTTCGGACATACGGCCCAACATTAACATGATCAATACCCAAGGTAACAATCTCGTCTATTTTATAGTCTTTGAGATTAGAGAGCTTATCTTCGGTAATCTCCTCACCAGCCTCAAGCAACACGATACCGGTAGTTTCATCAATTATATCTCTGGAAGAAAATCTACCAATTATTTCTTCTTCAGGCACAACATGTTCCGTAACGCCCTTTTCTTTAAGCTCCCTCAATACTCGCGGTGTTAATTTTGTGCCTTTTTTGATAGCCACTCTTCTGGAGGATGCATTGATCAAATCAAAATCTAATTTTACACCTCTAAGTGCCTCAAAATTAACAGGAACCACCCAGCCTTTTTTATCCCTTTTAAATCTAATACCCTCATAAAAATATTCTAGAATATCCTCTGGGTTCATGCCCTGACCCTGCTCTGCGTCAAAGACACCACCATCTTCTATTGTTTTCTTACGTTTTTTTGTCGTTTCTGCATTGTCTAAAGCCAATAGCAGGGTTGTGACAGGTATTTTTCTTCGCCTATCTATCCTAACATATACAATATCTTTTGCGTCAAATTCAAAGTCTAGCCAAGAACCTCTGTAAGGTATAATTCTCGCGGCAAATAAATATTTTCCTGAAGAATGTGACTTACCTTTATCATGGTCAAAAAACACGCCTGGAGACCTGTGCATCTGCGAAACTATAACTCGCTCTGTACCATTGATAACAAAAGTACCGTTGTCTGTCATCAGCGGCATCTCACCCATGAACACACTCTGCTCCTTCATGTCCCTGAGCGAACGGACACCAGTTTCCTCATCCACATCCCAAACAATTAGCCTTAACTTAACTTTTAACGGCGCAGCGTATGTCATACCCCTTTGCTGGCATTCCTCAACATCATAAGGTGGGTCCTCAAAGTCATACCCTACAAACTCGAGTGTCCCTTTTTCTGCAAAATCATGTATTGGGAATACTGTTTGAAAAACTTCCTGAAGCCCTGCTTTTGCCCTCTCTTCAGAATTTGTTTCCCGCTGCAAAAAACTCTCATAAGAGGTTTTCTGAACTTCAATTAAGTTTGGCATTGGCACCACAGTGGGAATACGCCCAAATGTTTTTCTAACTCTCTTACGACCAGTAAAGGATTCAACAGCCATGATAACTCCTGTCAAAGAACAAATTAGCAGAATAAAGCTTTAATAATCAAAATAGCCTTATGCGCTGGACTCAATTATAAAATTTATACAACTACAAAAAACTATACAGAAGCTCGCACCTGTTATCCCGGCCAAGAATTGACCTATCCGTCTCAAATGCGCAACAAAAACAACAATAAACACTTAGATAATAACGCAGATCTCCAGTTAAAGCATATACCAAATCAAAAACTATTTCAGCTCAATTGTGGCACCAGCCTCCTCTAACTTAGCCTTTATTTCATCGGCTTCCTCTTTGGTAGCCCCTTCCTTAACTGGGCCAGGAGCACCTTCAACCAAATCCTTAGCTTCTTTTAAGCCTAAGCCAGTAATCGTTCTAACTTCCTTAATAACATTAATTTTCTTATCTCCAACTGCAGCCAAAATAATATCAAAAGAGTCCTTTTCTGCAGCAACCTCTCCACCCGCATCTCCAGCGGCGCCAACTGCTACGGCGGCAACTGGTGCAGCTGCAGAGACACCCCATTTTTCTTCTAAAAGTGTACTCAACTCTGCTGCTTCCATAACTGTCAAACCAGACAATTCATCAGCAA
>PTLG01000209.1 GCA_002937995.1 Alphaproteobacteria bacterium MarineAlpha3_Bin7
CCCTTAGCTCTTAAAACCCCTGCTAATCAAGATAAACCTGTAGAAGTATTACAGAAAACTGGGGGAGCTGAAAGTTCGGGCCCAATAATTAACTTTTCTGTTGATGCAATCGACTACGACAAAGATGGTAAACTTAGCGTATCTGGAAAAAATAAGAAAAACTCAATTATAAATCTATACCTAGATAACATGTTTATTGGCAGGACAACTGCCAATGATAGAGGCTTTTGGTCATTCATACCTCAAAACAGTTTAAAACCAGGTATATATAAACTAAGGGCGGATCACGTAGACAAATCAGGAAAAGTATATGCTCGACGAGAAGTAACCTTTTCTCGATCAGTACCTTTAGAAGGGATTAAACCGGGTACAATGGTAGTCGTGGAACCAGGTAACAGTCTGTGGCGAATTGCTCGACGAACCTACGGATCTGGTTTTAAATATACGGTTATCTTTGAAGCTAACAAAAATCAAATTAAAAATGAAGACTTGATCTTCCCAGGACAAGTATTTAGCTTACCTGCAACTAAGTAGTACCTTGCTCTTTATTTGACTTATCCTGCTAGGTAAATAACTTTTGATTTTATTTGGTATCCTCCAATAAATATTGAATATCTTACCAATAATTAGCTATAAGAACTGATTATTAATATTATTGGGATTTTTGAGTTGCTTAAATTGCTTTTTATACCCATCAATCGAGCAGGTTGGCCCTTTATTCTATTATTTTTCATAGTAGCTGTTGGCCTATTCCTAGCCTCGCCGTATTTAGGTATTATAGGCTTTATACTTACGGTTTGGTGTATATATTTTTTTAGGGATCCCTCACGAGTTACGCCCAAACGGCCTGGACTCGTGATTAGCCCAGCTGATGGTATTGTTCAAAAAATATCTACTGTTACACCTCCAAAGGAGTTGCAACTAGGGATAGATAGTATGAAGCGAGTTTCAATTTTTATGAATGTTTTTGACGTACACGTGAATAGAATACCAATCTCCGGCACCATTACCCAGTTAACATACTGTAAGGGTAAGTTCTTCAATGCGTCCCTAGATAAGGCTAGTGAGTTCAACGAGCGCCTAGCTATAACTTTGCAAACTAATGAAAACATTAGTATTGGGTTTGTACAAATTGCTGGATTAGTAGCACGAAGGATTAAATGTAATTTAAATGAAAATCAGTCAGTTAATACGGGCGAAAGGTTTGGTATAATTCGATTTGGCAGCAGAGTAGATGTATATTTACCCCTATCCACAACAATCTTTTGCGTTAAGGGCCAGAAAACAGTAGCTGGTGAAACAGTTATAGCAGACTTTGATAGTAAAGAGGAAAGCCGTTTAGGAGACATGATTTAGATGTTTAAGTCCCGGAAGGAAAAACGAAAAAGCCAGTCTTTCAATAGGATGATCCCTAATATTTTAACAATGCTTGCATTGTGTGCGGGGCTCACTTCTCTCAGATTTGGGATGGAGGGTAAATGGGAAGCTGCAGTAGCTTCAATTATTGTTGCTGGTGTATTGGATGCCTTAGATGGTCGAATAGCTCGTCTAATAAGGGGGACAACTAAATTTGGGGCTGAACTTGATAGCCTTTCAGATTTCTTAGCCTTTGGAATAGCTCCAGCGGTTTTATTGTTTTTGTGGACTATGAAAGAGGCTGGACCAATCGGATGGGTGCTTGTCCTCCTGTTTGCTGTATGTTGCGCACTTAGACTCGCACGATTTAATACGGATATGGACTCACAGCATTTGCCTGTTTGGACAAAAAGTTTTTTTACAGGGGTCCCCGCACCCGCTGGCGGTGGTCTGGCTCTATTGCCAATAATCATATCGTTCCAGGTCGAAAACGAATTAATTAGAAACCCACAGTTAGTGGGTATACTTATTGTAGTTATCTCGGCTCTTATGGTAAGTAAAATCCCAACATACTCATTCAAACAAGTTAGAGTGCCTCACAAATATGTTTTATTGACAATGTTATTTGTCGGCTTAATTGCTGCTTTTGCAGTAGGTGCCCCCTGGTTAACAATAACCATTATACTGATTGCTTATATAATTTCCCTGCCTCTGGGATATAGGTCATTTAAAAAGCTTCAGAAAGAACAAGGTAACTAACCAGTAATTAACATATAGCACTCTGTATAGAACTTAATTTAACTAGTTTCTTAGTTTAAGCAGATTGCTAGCCGTTTTTCCCTCTATTAATGCCCTGTCAGTCTCAGATAGATTTGGAACCTTCGACAATAATCCGATGGGATCTTCCTCTCCCATATCGTAGGGATAATCTGTCCCCAACAGTATATGGTCTCCACCAAATTTTGATATTAGAAAATTCAATTGGTCTGGCTCAAACACCACTGTATCAAAGTAAAACTGTTTTAGGTAGTGACTGGGTGGATGGGGCAACCCTTCCCGAACATCCGCACGAGCATGATAAGCGTGGTCCATTCTACCCGCATACGAGGGCAAGTAACCACCTCCATGGGAAACACATACTTTTAATCCCGGGTGTCTTTCCATGACACCGTCAAAAATTAGATAACTAATAGCAATAGAAGCTTCAATCGGGTGCCCAATTAAATTCAAAAAGTAGTGCTCCCTCAGTCGGTCGGGATGCGTGAAGCCTGCTGTATGAATAAAAACTAGTACATCCAGCTCTTCAACTTTACTCCAAAATGGCTCCAACCGTTTAGCTGATAATTCCTCCCCTGCTACCTGAGTGTTTATTTCAATCCCTCGAAAACCAAGTTCATTAACACAACGCTCTAACTCTGTAATCGCCATTTCAGTATTCTGAAGAGGTATTGTGCCCAGCCCAACAAATCGATCAGGATGTTTACTTATATCTTGCGCCATATCATCGTTAATCAACCTGCTCACATCTCTGCCCACTTCAGGATCAGCCCAATAATAATACTGGTAAGGGGACACAGACACGGCCTGGATATCGACACCCATATTATCCATATCCTTTAGTCTTACATCGATTGACTGCATTTTTGGCTTAATAAATTCCAACTGTTTTTGGTTAACTTCTTTCGTTAATTCACTGCCAAAAGATAAAGCAGCAAACCCCGCTTTCTCTGCCTCACTTTGCATCATCTCACCAGCTGTATAGCATTGTCGGTGACAATGAATATCTACTTTAAGAGATTTCGAGTTATTTGTTATAATTTTCTCGTTACCAGCTTCAGTTGCTGGACCATGAAAATGACCCTGATGACCGCAATTAAAATACATTTTTTCCCCTTAATGTTGTGAAGAATGATAATAGTTTAATATAACCTCGTTTTACAACATGGTAGTTACTTAATATTTAATTCTGGAATATGGCTCCAGAATTTATGTGTATTGTAAGTCGTTAAATAACAATATAAACCTGCCAAAATTTATTGATTAATCATGTTTCGATGGAATATGCTGAGAATACTGCTTACCTCTATAGTTGTTCTAATTTGTTCTGGGTGTGGAGCACCTTTTTGGATGTCAATGACCCACACAGCCGCCGATGCGCTACTAGTGTATGAAACGGGTAAGA
>PTLG01000021.1 GCA_002937995.1 Alphaproteobacteria bacterium MarineAlpha3_Bin7
TACTCCTCTAATCTTAGTTTTTTCCAATGGTGCCCAAGCTGTTCCATCTGAGGATGGAACGCGGAGGAAAAACAAAAATGGTCAACACCTTCAGCCTTTGCAGCATCAACTATTCCCCTACCTGTCTCTAGCTCATTTTCTTTAAAACGAGCAGGAATATAGCATACAGATTTTATTCCACTCATAGCTTTTTTGAGGTCTGAGTAAATACTCCAATCACCAACTATAGTTTCCCTTACACCTAAGGATTTCAGTCTTTCTTCTGATTTTTTGTTGGAAGTTAAGACCCTTAGATGTTGCTCAGTTTCTAGTAACTTTTTTAAAAGAGGTATACCAACCGCACCTGAGGCACCTATTACTAGTATCATTCTACTACTCCAATCTTTTGATAGGATTTTATCTACTTACGGCAGAAAAAGTTTACTAATTAAGAGTTAATAGCTTCCATAATAACTTTGAGCATAACAAGAATAATATCGGTTACAAGAGCCAGAAAATATATATTCTCATAAGGTTTTAATATTTTCATCTAATTTGTAATACAACTTTACCCGTCGGCTTTTTTTTAGCTATGTTCATCATTCAAGCCATTATCTATGAAAGCTCTGAGTGAATAAAAAACTGACTATGCTAGTTTCACCAATTGGTCCGACGCTAATACGCTTGGCTGCGCCAAATATTTTATCAATGTTGGTGCTCCTAGTAACCTTGGTGCTAGAGGCGTGGTTTATAGGACAGTTGGGTACTATACCCTTAGCGGGTTTAGCCCTAGCTTTTCCTATGTTTATGTTAATGATGATGTTGTCAGCGGGATCTATTGGAGGAGCCATAACTGGAGCGGTTGCAAAGAAATTAGGCGCCGGTAATATCCGCGAAGCGCAAGAACTAGCGCTTCATTCATTATTATTATCCTTATTTTTGGCATTTATTTCTAGTTTAATATTTTTGTTAGCTGGCAAATGGATTTATACTGTTTTGGGTGGGCGAGGTCTTGTCCTTGAACAAGCCTTACTGTATTCCGATTTCTTTTTTTTCGGATGTTTTAGCATGTGGCTTTCAACTGCTCTTGCAGCAATTGTTCGGGCTACTGGAAACATGAAGGTCGCCGCTACCGGTGTTATAGCAGGTTTTATTGTTCAAGCGCTTTTTTCAGCGATCTTTATTTTTGGACTCGGTCCTATTCCTAGCCTTGGAATAACAGGTGCAGCTGTTGGAGCAGTATTGGGTTTTTCCACAGCCGCGATCATACATTTATATTTTTTAAGTCATAGCTGTAAGGAACTACCCTTAATTTTTAAAGGAATACAAATAAATTTATTACCGATTATGGATATCCTGCGTGTTGGCGGGTTGTCTGCTGTAAACCCCTTTTGTTCGTGGGCAACTGTTGTCCTGATTGGAGCTTTCATGGCAGATTATGGCGTGGATGTTTTGGCTGGTTACGGTATTGGCTCCCGTTTGGAATTTTTATTGATTCCATTAATATTTGGATTTGGTGCTGCTTCCACAGTTATGGTTGGCACTCATTTTGGTGCGGATCAAATTGACCGAGCCCATAAAGTTGGTTGGACTGCAGCTTTATATAGCGCGGGAGTAGCTGGTTTGATTGGCCTCGTGGTAGCATTTTTCCCTCAACTTTGGGCTAATTTATTCTCTGATGCAGAGACAGTTAGGGTCGTTTGTGGTACCTATTTAAAAATTGCTGGCCCATTTTATGCATTTTTTGCATTGGGGCTATGTCTTTACTTTGCTTCGCAAGGAGCAGGGCGCGTATTCTGGCCCGTTTTAGCTGTTGCTCTTCGGTTTGCTATTGTTCTATGTGGTGCTATTGCTGTTTCGAGAATGCAACAACCAAGTATAGAGTTGTTTTTTATATTTATTGCTCTGGGGATGGTGGTTCAGGGTCTATTAACGGGTTTATCGATTTATTTGGGGGCTTGGAGGCCAAAAAGAAAATAGTTTGAAAGTAAGTTGGCCTAAAAATATTTTTCCAGTTCTAGTTATCTTTTTTGATTTCTTCTACTTCTTCCCTTCTTAACTCCAACTTTAGCCATTCTTCTTCTGACAAAACTTTTTCTTTAGTCAATTTTTCCAGTTCTAAAGCCCCATTTTTAAAACCTTCCGGATCTCTAACAAAATAATTTTGATTGGCTAATTGAGACTCTATCATTTTTATTTTTAAATTTAACTCTTCTATTTTTTTTGGCAGATTTTCTAAAGCATATTGATCATTATAAGTAATCCGTTCAGGTTTCTTATTTGACTTTTTCTGTATACGATTTTGTATCTTCTCAATATTAGTCTTTGATGGCTCTCTATTTGTTTGCTTTTGGTTTAACATATCTGAATAACCCCCCACATATTCTATCCAACCACCTGGTTTGACATCGTCTGGGGCAATTACTGACGTAACTACTTTATCCAAGAAATCTCTATCATGACTTACAAGTAATAATGTCCCTTTGTATTCAGAAATCAACTCTTGCAAAAAATCTAGGGTTTCGTGATCTAGGTCGTTGGTTGGTTCGTCGAGAACTAATAGGTTGGAAGGTTTTGCAAAAGCTCTTGCGAGCATAAGTCTGCCTCGCTCACCTCCAGATAAGGCACTTACGGGGGTACCTGCTTGTTCTGGCTTAAATAAAAAATCTTTGAGGTAGCTTACTACATGCCTTGATTTGCCACCCACAAATACCATATCGCTCCCACCCTCTGTAAGTGCATCTCTTAAAGATATTTTTGGATCAAGACTTTCACGTCTTTGATCTAGAGACACTATGTCAAGTTTTGTACCAAGTTTGATCGTACCTTTCTCTGGCGAGATTTCTCCGATTAAAAGCTTCAAAAAGGTAGTTTTACCTGCACCATTTTTGCCAATAAAACCTATCCGGTCCCCTCTTGTTATTCTTATAGAAAAGTCTCTTACAAGAGAGATTTTACCGTAGGTTTTGGAAATATTTTCAATATCAAAAACGATCTTTCCTGATAGTTCAGTCACAGAAGTATTGGCTTTAATTTTATGTGCTCTAACCTGTGTTGTTTGCCTTATTTTACGTAACTTTTGGAGTTCTTTAAGGCGTCTAACATTTCTTTTTCTTCTAGCTGTTACACCATATGTTAACCAATGCTCTTCTCTAACTATTTTTTGCTTGAGTTTGTGATGATCTATAGCCTCTTGTTCCAGTATTTTGTCTCGCCAGGCTTCAAATCTTTCAAAATTATTGTTTAGACGAAAGGCTTGACCACCTTTTAACCAGACCGTGGACTCAGATAAATTTTCTAAGAACCGACGGTCATGGCTTATTAAAATTATAGCACACTTCAGTGATTGAATCTCATTTTCTAGCCATTCAATAGTTTCAACATCCAAGTGGTTTGTTGGCTCATCTAATAGTAAAATATCGGGTTTCGGCGCCAAAACTTTTGCTAGTGCGACTTTTCTAGTTTCCCCACCTGACAATTTGTTAAGTTGCTGGCCTTCCACTATTCCAAATTGTTTTAAAAGATAAGACGCCCTATGCTTGGCAATTGCTGTATTTTGTTTTTCAACTGTATAGCTATGCACATCATGAAAACCGCTGAAATCAGGCTCTTGAGGTAAATACTCTATTGTTATTCCAGGCTGAACAAATTTATCACCAGAGTCGGGCTCAACTTTTCCAGCGATAATCTGTAGCAGAGTAGACTTTCCAGAGCCATTTCTGCCCACTAAACATATCCTATCATGTTGGGATATAAAGAATTCTACATCTTTTAATAATAGGTCTGAGCCTAATGTAAGATTAACATCACGTAATGAGAGTATTGGTGGTGCCATGATAATCCTTTGAATCCCTATATTGAGAAACCCTATAACTAATCGAGAACTAAAAATATATTCCAAATTGTTGGATTTAGATCCCAGTTAAGATAACATATTTAATCATATCAATTTTTATAAAAGAGAGGAAAGATGTTTGCTAAGTACAATGATAACATAACATCAGTTGCATTAGGTCTCTACTTCCTTGGAATAGTTGTCTATGTGGTCCAGCTTCTTTTTATGACAGAAGTTTGGCTTAAAGGAGAAGCTGTTGATATATCTGCTATCACAGTTGCTAGAGTGATGGGTGCAACATGGTTAGGGCTGGGCGTTGGATTGCTATTAACTTTCATTAACGGTCCCGACGGTCAGAAGTCATTTTTTTATGGCTTAGTAGTTGCACAAATCGCAACATTTATTGCGGTGTTAAATTCATATTTGCAAGGTAATCCAAGTTCTCAGGATGATGCAATAATTGTGGCAATATTAACACTGCTGCTACTATTTGGGTGGTCGAGAATTCGCTCACGTCTGTGAGACTTGAGAATCCGTAGTAGTTATTATTTTTTTTATTTTACCGAACTGGGCAGCTTAACTGGACTTTGCTGTCCAGTTTTTTTATATCGCTTATGCAATAGGGTGGAAATAAACTATTCAAGTTCTCTTTATTTTGTTCTAGTTTAAATAGAGAGCTTAAGAAAAAGTAAGTTAGAAATTAAACCTCTTAAAAATTGTCTGGGTTAGAGCCAAAAGCTTTTCATCCATACCTTTAGCACCTATTAATGATATGCCCGCAGGGCACCCATTCACTGATAAGGCCGGGATCGATAATTGTGGTAAGCCCGCTAATCCAGCAATACAAGTCAACGCCATAGCATTAGACCTAAAAGAGTCCAGAGTTTTGCTGTCAGCATTTTTTTTGGGGGCAATACAGGGTGCTGTAGGTAAAACAAACACAGTTCCAGGGGGCATAATCATATCTATCTTTTCTTTTATGACTTCCCTTTGTTTTTGGGCCGCCTTAAATTCCTTTTCTGTAATTGCCTCTGCAGCTTTAAATCTCTCCTTTATGCCTGGCCCCAAAGAAGCATTATTGGCTCTTACCCAGGGTAAGTTGCTAACCTTAACTTCTCCAGCTTGGATTACTCTAAATGCTTCCCACCAACTATCGAGTCCTTCGGGCGCAAGTGTTACTCGTTCAATGTCATTACCGAATACTTTTTCTATAAAGCTGTTAAATGCTAAACCAATTTCGGAGTCAGATCTATTGACTGCATCTTCAATAACAACAAACCTTTTGATTTTTGCTGTTGCTTGTTTGCCCTCAAGCAGCACACTGCCAATTAAAGGCATCAGGTCTGGCTTTGATGAAAACCAACCTGCGGTATCAAAACTAGGCGCCATAGCCCTCCCTCCCTTTAGACTGACACGCCCTAAAGTTGGGCGAATACCCCAAATACCACAAAAGGAAGCTGGGATGCGGACCGATCCACCAGTATCTGAGCCTAATGAAAAATCTACTAATCCTGCTGCAACAGCGGCTGCCGAACCAGATGAAGAACCACCTGGGAGTCGGGATGGAGCCTTGGTATTTATTGGCGTACCATAGTGATGGTTTGATCCTGTGAGACTATAAAAAAACTCATCGCATATGGTCATCCCCATAAGAGTGGCACCCGAGTCCAACAGTTTAGTGATGGCATCGGCATTCTCAGAGGCGGGTGCTGTCTTATTGTAAAAGTCAGGGCTTCCATTTGAGGTTTTGTGGCCAGTTACATCAAATAAATCTTTTGCTACGAATGATAAGTTTGACAGAGGGCCGGTTTCATATCCAATTATTGGCTTCTTCTGGGTATTTGGAACAAGACAATTAGCGGGGTCTTCTAATAGCTTTTTCAATTTTTTGGCGCTGGTATTTGGTTTGTAAACCAGTCGTATATTTCAAGCCCGTCCCAACATACGACGCCGGGTTTTTTCATCAGAGTTTCAAATGTTTCTCGAACGTAAGAAATTCTATGGGGTGACCCAGACAAATATGTGTGCATTGCCAAAGCTATAACTCTTGGGTTGCCGTCATCACTCTCCGAATAAAGGGTATCAAAGTAGTCCAGTGCTCTGTCCCTATAAATGTGAGATGGGTTGTTCTGGATATTCATCATTACGATATCATGAAGTTCGTAATTATAAGGCAAAGCAACTATTGGTTGATGCTCAGTTCTTGCCCAAATGGGCTGGTCGTCTAAGACCCAATCTCCTATATATTCAATTCCTGCATGGGATAAGTGATCTAAAGTATCGTATGTCTGCGTGAGGCCCGGCCCAAACCAACCTTTTGGTTTAGAACCAGTAAAATTTTCTATTACGTTTAATGACTGCTCTATAACACCTCTCTCATCGTCAAGTTTATGCATGGGTAGCTGTTCATAGGAATGAGCATTAAATTCCCATCCTGATTCAAGGCATGCTCCTGCAACCTCAGGATAATCTTCACATACTTTTGCATTAAGGGTTACTGTAGGTCTTATACTTAAATCATCAAGCATCCGTTTTATTCTCCAAAAACCAACCCTCATGCCATATTCGTGCCAAGACCAATTGGGATGGTCAGGTGTCATTGGTTGTCCTTGTGGTGGCGAGATTACCATTCGAGCCATCGCTCGTTCAATATTCCAAACTTCTAGTGCAAGTATTGGCCAAATAATTATCTTTCCACTATTTGGTAAGGATAGTTTGGGCCTCTTGTCTATGACAGTATAATCTATTCTTTCGCCTGGCTTCATTCCCATGTGTAATCCCCATTTTGATTAAATACCTTATAATCCGAGTAATGGACTCTTATAAGGTGAGTCTGATCTCAAGTGATTGTAGCAGTCGTCATAGAAATCGGAAGCGTATATTAGTTTATTTTTTTCTTGGAAAAAATCTATTTTTATATTCTTATCCATTTTTTTAGATAACTTTTTTATACAGAGGAAAACTTGGCGAATAGAAACGTAAGCTTCAGGAAATCAAAAGCTATAACTTTATCCCTCTTTTTTATCTTGGTATTTGTTGAGATAAGCTACTCTAAAGATAATTTCATTACAGTGGCATCTACAACATCGACAGAGAATTCTGGCTTTCTAAATTATTTGCTACCAAAGTTTAGTAATAAGACAGGTATATTTGTGAGAGTTATTGCCGTAGGTACTGGGCAGGCCATTGAAATCGCAAAAAGAGGTGACGCAGATATTTTATTAGTTCATCACAGAAAGTCAGAGCAAAAATTTGTGGATGAAGGTTTTGGAGTAAGACGTTACGATTTAATGTTTAATCACTATGTTATCGTTGGACCCGGTGGGGACCCTGCCAATATTAGGCAGGTTAGTGAAGCCGAGGTGGCTTTAAAAAAAATTTTTGAGACACAATCAAATTTCGTATCGCGGGGGGATAATTCAGGTACTCATAAATTTGAGTTAGGACTGTGGGAAATGGCAGGTATTAAGCTGGGTAAAGATGCCGGAAATTGGTATAGAGAGCTGGGAACTGGCATGGGAGCGACACTAAATACAGCTGCAAACATGTTGGCTTACACAATTGCAGATAGAGCAACCTGGTTGAGTTTTAAGAATAAAATGAATTTAGAGGTTTTGTTAAGAGGTGATGCCAAACTTAAGAATTCATATGGAGTTATATTAGTTAGTTCGCAAAAACATCCTCATGTGAAGCGTAAAAAAGGGGAAACTTTTATAGACTGGTTAACTAGTAGAGAAGGTCAAGATGCAATAGGTCAGTTTTCTATTAACGGTGAACAACTTTTTAAACCATACAATTCGGTAAAAAATAATTAGTAAAATGTTAGTTGTTGAACATAGGCGTTTACATCAATTTCTTTCCATAATTTATACTTCGGTAACTATTTTAATTCAAAGTACTGTTTTAGTTTTCAGGCTGGCGGGCAAATAGTAACTATTTTTTTGGAGGTGAAGTTATGATATGCCCAGAGTGCGAGAATGGAAAGATTTGGCACCCGTTTGCACATATAAAGAATTCACCAAGTTTTTGTAAATGGGTACCCTGTAATCGGTGTCAGGGATCAGGCATAGCATATTGTTGTGATGGTGAAGATTTCAACAATCCTAAGGTGGTAATGCAAGGTCGCAGTTTAAAACTTAATATTTAATAGCTTTCTGATCTTAAAAAGTTAGGCAATTATTTTCTCTATGTTTTCTAGTGGTCTCCCGATAGCTGCTTTATCATTTAAAACAACTATTGGCCTTTGTAGGAGTATTGGATTAATAGAGATTGCTTCTAATAATTCACTTTCATTTAATTTAGGATTAGATAACCCTAATTTTTTATAAGGTTCTTCATTTTTTCTAATGATCTCCCGTGCGGTTACCCCAAGTTTTTTGATTAGATGAGCCAACTCTCTTGAGTGAGGGGGGAACTTTAAATATTCTATTATCTCTACCGTCAGTTGTTTTTGCTGAATAAGCTCTAGTGCGTTGCGAGACTTACTACATTGTGGGTTATGGTATATTTTTATACTTGTGGTCATAAAACTGAATTAAATTTAGGCTATCCTTTGATGCACTTAATGTGTCCAAATATTATAGCGGTTTGTAAAGTTATAAAAACAACTTTTAGTCCGAATAAAGGATCGTTAGTATTCGGTCAATCTACCCAGTATAATTAATTTCTTTATCAAAACACTTCAGGAAAATAATTTTTAAGGATTGAAATTATATTGTGGCTACGGTGTTCGACCGTATGAGATGATAAAGTTCGTTGTTTACCAGCCAAAGCAATCGCCTCTCTTTCCTTCGGGTTTTCTAGATAATATTTAGCAATATTGGCACATTCCTTGGGATTGCTATAGGATACAACTTCTTTATCAATATGGAAAATTTCTTCTAAATTACTGGCCTCATCTGTCAGTAGCATAGTGCCAACCCCAGTAACTTCGTATAGACGTTGATTTGAAGCATACTGTTGGACCGCACTAATATGATTGTTAATAACAATTTTCGAATTTCTAAGAGTTTGGTACATATCTATTCCATAGACTGGTTGATGCCAATGAATTCCACCTATAGTTTTAGTTTTGGCTTTATCCCATGGGCTATTTGCCCAAACATTTATATTTAGATACTTACTAAACTGCCTTAATAATTCAGGCCTTTTATCTGTTAATTGACCAACAAAAGATACGTCGAATTTCTTATTAGCCGATTCTAACTCAGCCAATATTTGCTCTCTAAAGCCATGTAGAAGAAGTTCGCTAGCTTTGCCTTGAGCGCGTAATTGCATAACTATTGGTAAAGCACCTGATAGAATTAAATCAAAGTTCTCTAGGTTAAGACCATCTATATTGGAGGTTATTTCTCCAATAGCAAAACTATATTCTCCATTTATTTTTTCTAAAAACCTTCCACCTAGAGAAAATAGATCTGCTATCCAGATAATATCAGGCCGAATTGATCTAACTTGTTGTTCTACTATAATTTCTTGCCATTCTAATATATTTTCAAAGGAAAGTGTTAAACTACTGCTGTCACTTTCCTTGGAGTATTTTTCTAACACGTTTTTATACCCATTTTCTATGCACCAACGAATTTGTAATGGAACCTGATTGTGAAAGACATCCGTTACTTCGCACCCTAATTTTCTGAGTGGTTTTGCCCATACCGTTGCATTATGAAAGCCTCCATGGATGGTTTTTGAGTGCTGGATGACGTATGGTTGGTTCTCCAGACCTGGGTTAGACTTATACAGCCAATTGGTATAACCATCATAAACTGAGTCTATGATCATTATTCGCAATTTATTTCCCTAATTTATTAGTTGTTATTTTATTTACAATTTTTCTCATGAATAGGCTCTTTCATAATTTGATTATTTGGGAATTTTGATCTAAAAAATTAAGCACGTACTTGGTCAATTTGTCGTAAAATTTTACTAAGTTCTGATTATAGTTGCTGCCCTGTTTGTTTATGGCTTTTGACTTTAGATCTGAGTAAGGGGAAAAATCAAAATCGGTTCCGAAACCAACAGTGTTGTGTTTGATGTAAGGAATTAATTTCTGAACAAAATGGTCATTAAAAAGAAAAAAGGAACTATCTCTATGTGTTGAGTGTGATACATGGCAAAAATTATTACAATGCAGCTTTGCAATATTTTTATTTTCTAAAAGAGCCACTAGAGGAAACCAGTGATCCCAGAAGGGCATCCCAAGGCAAAATTGGGATTCTTTCCAAACATCTAACAGTGAGCGATGAAAGAAGAAAAAATCAAAACCAAATGGATCCAGAACACCATTTCTTTCTTTACTATTGGCGATATCTAATCTTGGTCCATATACCAGACCAATTTTAGAAAGTTCTCTAATTTTGGGAATTAGGTTGTTGAGGCTATGTGCTATAATGTCTGAATTTATAATCCCTAAAGTTTGGGATTTTGTTGCCTTTAGATGGTGAAGTATATCATTAATAAAAACTACTGGTTTACCTGTAAGATGTCTTCCAGTTCTATCATTACCTACAAAATCTACGTGGGGAAATTTATCAATCAACTTATTTAATTCGTCAAAACAATTTACAGATAGAATATCTATACCATGTAATACCCAACTCTTACTGGCAACAAGTTGAATCTTCAGTCTATCGTCTGGAACGATACTTGTGGCTAATGTAATATTTGGGTTGCTCAATAATTTACTCTCTTCAGTTTAGAGTCACAGTTATAGTTCCTATGCCACTGTGCAGAATTTTCTTATGAATTTTTATTGGTTTTTCTTTGCCAACTTTTAACATGATTATATCCATGAAGTGTGCCATCGGTATTACAACCACTGCAGGGCAATTTTGAACGCCTCCCTTCTATAAGTCGTCGTCTCCATTTTGCTAGTTCAGAGCTATACCAAACTTCGAGTAGTGTTTGGAAGTTCAGGTTGCCTAGTTTGATTCGTTTGTTCCAGTCTTGTACGCATAACAATACGTCACCATTCCAGTCAATAGTCATAGAGTAGGCGGGATAATGACAGGGGTGATCAGTTACTACTGGGTCCTGATTGCCAACGTCTATTGCTCCAGCTCGGTTGGTAAGTTTCAAACCGAAAGCATCTTCTTCACTATGCCAGCGGTCTCTTAATATAAAATAATCTTCACTTAGGCCTGCTACTGAAAACATTTTTTGAAAGTTCTCAACTTGTTCAGGCCCATCATACATGCTTACAACAAAATAAGACGCACCCAACTCAAATAACTGTGAGACTTTTTTGCTCGTTAGTTCATCTCCATTTGTAACTATCTCTACTCTAGAGTTTTTACCTATTATTCTAACGATTTCAGGAAAAGTTGGATGGAGGAGGGGTTCACCATATCCGCAAAGAACAACGGCTCCTTCATAATTTAACTCCCCCAATTCCTCAGAGATTTTTTCTGTAAGCTGAGTAGGTAAATGAAGTTTTTGATTCGGGTAGAAAGACGGGTCATGCCTCGGGCAAAAGATACACTTTCTGTTACACAACTCGGTAACATTTAGTTCTAGCCAACTAAATAAGGGCTTTCCCTGGTGCATTTGCACAGAGTCTATATAGCCGGATTTTCTTCTTAAATTTTTTTTGGTGCTTTCTGTTAAAAACATGCCTTAAGTTTTTCCTATAATTATGTAGAATAGGATGAGTCGGTGTTATTTGTCTAATTTAAATAATAATTTAAAGTTCTAACTAAGTTGATATTTAGGTATATTTTGCATGTTTGACTCCTTTTATTTTAAGCACACTAAATAGATAAAATAATTACGTGAAGACATTAGATCCAATAATTAAGAATTATGAGAAGAAACTGGATGAGCTAGCAGGTTTGTCTTGGGCTGGTGCCAGTGGAGTTAGTCCAAATGATATCCCCGATTTATCTCGAACGCGCGAGTGTTTTGATGGGGATATGTATTTACTTGATAATCCAACTATTAAGGAAGTGATTAGAAGGGGATTAGTTGTAGATGCTTGGGATCATTGGATTAAATTTGGAAGGACTCAAAGACGTTTTGCTCGTTTCAGCCCCTATAATGATGTCCTAAACGACCGAAATCTTGGAAGAGATATTTATATTTTAGCTGATAATTCTGTAATTGGAACACTTTCAGGTGATTTATTTGGGGTACTTAAGAATCAAATAACCATTCTGTGCGAACCAACTCCAATCTTCGATGCACCATCATATTTGATATGCTCAAATAAGAGGGAATTAATGGTTTCCTCAAAGTTTTTGGAAAATACATCTTCCCCAATTTATCTTCGCCCCATAAAGGAACCTTATGAAAATTTCGATATTTTAAACTTACCAAACATTAACTTAAATTTTGAGCAAGCATTTAATAAGCGATCTTTACCCAAATATCTGACCAATTTTACCTCTCCAATTTATGGAGAAGCTAAGGTGTTAGCTGCTCTTCATCTAGCATTTGTTATTGGTGCTAGGCGAATTATTATTTTTGGTAAAATAGATAAATTAGTTGAAGGCACAGGTGAAGAAAAATATATCAAGGGGATCCTAAGTTATTTAAAGCAATCCCATGTACAAATATTATCGACGGAAAAATCTGGCGTCCTATGTCGACATGGTGCAACCCCAATTGTGTTGGAGGAAGAGTTAAAGTCTGAGGCCGTATCTGGGCCCGATATTTTACCCTCTAAGCAAGTTTATCTGGTAAACGAGGGATATGGAGATAGTTCTTTCTTAATTTCCCGAGCCGAGGGTCAGAAAGTTTTTGATAAGGATGGAAACCCTTATATTGATACAGCGATGGCAGCAGGGGGCGCTATATTAGGGCATTCTAACCCTCTGATTAACGCCACAATATCTAGTGCTCTAGAGTTTGGTTTAGTTTATGGGAGACCTACCATTGCAGGAAACAATTTTGGTGAACTATTACATTCAATATTTCCATGGTTTTCAAAATTTGCGATTGCCAATACTGGCTCCGAAGCAACTATGAGGCTTATACGAATTGTCAGAAATTTTACAAATAAAAAAAAAATTGGAGTGTTTGCCGGTTCTTGGCATGGCACTAATGACTTTCTGCTAGTTGATGATGACCAATCTGCACCAGAAAGTCATCCAAAAGCTAGCTTAAGGTCTTCCGGTTCACCTGAAGAGTTATTAGAACTCATTACTCTTTTGCCCCATAACAACGAAGTGGCATTTGATATTATTTCCGAAAATAGAGAGGAATTAGCAGCGGTATTGTGCGAACCCATACAGGGCTCCAATCCAAAGCCAAGTGATGTTGAGTTTGTTAGAAAATTAAGGGATGTTACAAAAAAGAGTGGTGTTTTGCTTGCTTTCGATGAGGTAATAACTGGAGGCAGGCTAGGTTTAAGCGGTTTTCAGGAAAAATTTAATATATTCGCTGACATTGCTGCTTACGGAAAAATATTTGGGGGAGGCTTGCCCATTGGATTTGTTGGTGGAAGGGAAGATATAATGTCAACAGTCATTGACCCTCAGGTGCGCGGAGCCAATAAAGCAAGCTCTGGAAATGTAATTTTAGGTGGAACTTTCTCGGCAAATCCATTGGTAATCGCTTCAGCTATAAAGACTATAGAATTGTTGAAAGCCAATAATTCTACTATCTATCCCTATATAGATGGCCTGAGTGAGTTAATGCGACAAGAAATCAACGATTTCTGTAAAAATAATAATATTGCTGCCAGGATGTATGGTGTAGGATCAATAAGTAGACTGTTGATGACAGACCGCCCTGTTCGATCTGCTCGACATAGAGATGAATTAGAACCGGGTAACGAGGTTCAGGCGGCCTTCTATAAAGATGTTTTAGAATTGGGTATTCACGTGGGCAATAACCGATTAATCTTTATTAGTACTGAGCATGAGAGGCAAGATATTACAAATATAGTCTCGGTTTTTACTACGGTTTTATCAAAGTTTTCTAGTGAGCTAGCAAAATGAGAGATGACAGACATGACAATTTTGTTTTCGAAGAGAAAAAAGACGGAAGTTTAAAATTTATTGGAGATTTTGATGGCTTGTATTCATCGTTTGCGGACCCTTGGGGTCAATCAGGCGTGGATAAGGAGTGGGGGGAATATTACAATTTTTCTAGAGGTCGAATCGCGAGTTTATTGAATAGGCTTGAGGTAAGCGGTTGTCTGTTAGAAGTTGGCTGTGGCGCTGGATTTGCAGCTAACTATCTATCCAATAGCTGCCAAAATATTAATGTAAGTGGTATGGATATAAGTCACGAGGCTATACGCTTAGCAAAGGATAACTTCCCTAAGATAGAATTTAATCAGGGTGATATACGTTCAAGCGGATTAAAAACAAAAACAACTTATCAAGTGATTTTACTAAATCAAATTCTTTGGTACATCCTTGAGCATATGGAAGCCGTGGTAGAAAATTGTCTAGACAAATTAATTAGCGAAGGGTTGTTGCTGATTAGTCATGCTTTTTTACGCAATCCACAAAGGTATGGCAAAGAAATCATCGATGGTTTTGATGGATTGACTTCCTTTATGAAAACTCGGTTTCCGAGTTTAAGTGTTGTTGATGAAACCTATGATACTAGAAATATCTACGTTCACCACGATGGGTTGCTAGCTTACCGAAAGATGTAGGGTTAGTAATTTGAAGTCGAATAATGATGATATATATAAAATTTACGAAAATGAGATAACTCTCTCTTTAAGCAAGAACGAGTATATTACAGATGAGATCGTTCTCTACGCACACAAATTAGTGGATAAAGTGGAGAGGTCGAAAACTTTTAAGTTTTCTCCTCAATTACGCCTTGCAGTTTTAATTGTTGAAAACGCCGCAAAAACGTTTCCCAATAATTTGGAGCATAAGCTGGTTCTGGCTCGTTTACATCTTTGGCAGGGAAATTTTGGTCGAGTAATAGAACTCTGTAACGTGGTATTAGAGGTTGTGGGTTTTGACTTTTTGGCTTCTCATTTTTTGGGTGTTGCTCTATTACATGATGGCCAGTATCAAAAAGCCATAGAGAGTCTTGAGCCTTTAAACAAAATTAATCCGCAAAATGGTTTATTAGCATGGAACCTTGCTAATGCCTATTTTCATGCTGAGGATTATTATAAGGGTTGGTTTGTATTCAATCGTGCAAATGAGGCTCTACCTAACAGTTACCCAGAAATTCCTAAATGGGATGGTCAATATTTAGGTGACAAAACAATAGTACTAACCCAATATAATTCCGCAGGCGGAGGTGATGACATCATGCTTGCAGAAATGATACCTGATATTATCCAGAGTGTGAAACGGTGCTATGTTGAAGTTGACCCAAGGTCTGAACCTCTTTATCGGAGGTCATTTCCAGCAGCCGAAGTATTTTTGTATGGGGAGCCCGTGTGGTCAAATCCTAAAAATATTGATTTTCAACTCATGGTCTCTGACTTCGCCCTAATTTTGAGAAAAAACAAAAAAGATTTTGCCACTAGGATAGGTTATTTAAAAGTAGATCAAGAAAAGCTTGAGCACTGGGGGAAGGTGACAAACTCAATAGCTTGTTCTGACTTAAAAGTTGGGATCTGCTGGCGAAGTTTGATTTCAATTGGATTAACTGGAATTTTTAGCTCCGAAATAGAGGGATGGCACCAGATTCTTAAGGCTCCTGGCGTTTGTTTTTTTGATCTTCAGTATGATGATAGCGATGAAGAGAGGCTCTCAGCTGAGAAATTATTTGGGGTCAAGATTCATAAGATAAAAGAAATTGATATGATGAGAGATTTTGACAATCTCGCTGCTCTTTACCTATCTATGGATCTTATTATTACTACTGTAACTACCGTCGCTATGTTAGCGAATGCCGTTGGTGCAAACGTTTGGGAAGTTAGGCCTAAATCTTCAGCATTTTGCATGAGCTGTCTTCCTTGGTTCCCTAAAAGAAAAATATATAATCGAGACTGGCAAGATTCTTGGGAAAAAGTTTTAAATGAAGTTGGTCGCGATCTAGCCCAAGTGAAATCTAGTGATTAATTCAAAAGATCTTTTAGAGAAACTGGCTGAGACTGCAATTGTTAGTTCTCGCGTATCTGGTGGAAGAGAGAAAGTATTAATACTTAACTATATTCGGAATCAACTACAAACTTATAATAAAGAAGAATATCTCTCCTTATCTGCACGATTGTGTTTAGCTGAATTGATGACTTGGCAAGACAGATTAGAGGAAGCGCTAGAGTTGTGTAATAGTATAATTGATGAATATACGTTTCACCAAGATGCTTATCTACAGAAATCAAAAATATTGATTCAAATGGGAAGCATTGGGGAGGCCGAAGAAATTCTTTCTATAATCCAAAAAGCCAATCCCCATTCATCTATCTTTCAGAGATACGTGGCAATGTGTAAGTTTCAAAGTGGCAGACTTAAGGAGGGCTGGGAAGATGCAAGTGCGGCGTTTAACTTTGGCAACCTCAAAATAAGATACAATAATATGAAACGGTGGATGGGAGAAGATTTACATAATAAAACAATAGTAGTTTCTATGCTTGACATCAGGGGCGGAGGGGACGAAATTTTTTTTTCTAGTGTTCTTCCAACTATAATTGAAAAAGCAAAATTATGCTTTATTGAGACAGAGCCTAGAGCATTCAATCTTTATAAAAGCTCATTCTCCGATTCAGTTGTTTTTAATAAGGGAACCCAGCCTTGGTTGGAGATGGGGCTTGGTATAGATTATCATTTGTGGGCGCGTGAGCTTCCTGCCTATATTTTTAGAAAAGAAAGTGACTTCCCTAATGCTCCAGGATATCTAAAATTATCTTTTTCTGAACAAAAGTATTGGAGTGAAAAAGTTAATAAAGTAAGCATGAATAAAAAGAAAATTGGTATTTGTTGGACTAGTCTAAACGTTGCTGGCCCTAATCAACCTTTTGTTTCTGACCTTTTGGATTGGGAGCCAATACTTACTTTGCCCGATTCCGTATTTATAAATATGCATTGTCTTGATGGTAAAGAAGAAGTCGTTGCAGCAGAAAAGAAGTTTAACCTAAAACTTATTCAGTTTCAGGAAGCTGATTTCAAAAATAGTTTTGAACACATTGCTGGTATGGCGTCCGCTTGTGACTTAATTATTACTGTTGCTACTACAAACGGAAGTGTTATACCAGGAGCATTAGGGTTGCAGGTCATTGAGATCCGACCAAGTTTTAATTCTATTTCTATGGATGGACTCCCTTGGTACCCTAATCATCAAAGAATATATAAGCCTTGGAATATTAGCTATGGTTCCAAACTTAAGGACATAGCTGACCAAATAAGAGAATGGACACCAGACAAACCAGTCCCAAAAATTAGGAGTGCCACTGTTTAACAGTGGCACCGTACAAAGCTTATTTTGTTTTTACTTTGTTTCGTCGTCCTAAGGCTATACAAAACCCTGTATTTTCCTCTAATAAAGGAAGAAAGGTGTCGTTATTCTGATAGAAAAAACTAAAGCTAAAGTCTTTGAAGACAGAATTTATTAACTTAATAAATTGGTCTCTCGGCATCTCATTTATGTGAAATGGATTAGTAACATAAGGTTTGCCGTCTTTGTACCTAAGCATTGGCGAAGAAATAAATACAATACCACCAGGTTTGGTCCATTTGGCAATATTTTCTAAGAATTTTTTCCCGGAACTTTTATCGAGATGTTCAAAAGTTTCTATTGTTACTGACGCGTCAAAAAAATTGTTCTCAAAACTAAGTGACTCAATTCTATTTTTTATGAATTTGATAGATGGGTTTTGATAATTGGCATTGGCAAAATTAATTGCCTCATCTGATGAGTCGATGGAATATATGCTGTTCGCTCTTGTTGCAAGCAGGGCGCTGCCATATCCAGTGCCGCAAGCACAGTCTAGTATGGTATGTCCTTGTTCAATAAATTGGAGGGCAAAATTGTAGCGAGAAAAGTGCTTTAGTTCATTTTCATCAAGAGTACCTTGATTTTTTAATTTCAAAAAATAATTTTGCTGAAAAGTTGGATAGATGCGTTCTGGAGAAAAAATCCGGGTTAATTGATGGATACTTAAGAAACCAACAACTCTACTCTCGCTGTCTAAGACTGGCAAAACATTTAGGTTTTTGCTTATCATTAATTTATAGATATTAATTAATTCATCAGTTTCTCTAGCCCATTTGGGTTTTTTGTTCATTACATTCGAAACAGCTAGTCCGCTCCAATTTTTCTTTTGATTAAGTCTCCTTAGGTCACCATCAGTGAGTATGCCAACTAATTCATTATTTTCTTTAATGACAAAAATACACCCTGTGTCATCCATCTGTGTTATCGCATCTTTCAGGGGTAGGCTGGGTGGGCAAGAATGGGTTAGAAAATCGTTGTTTATAAATTCGTTTACGAGCATGAATAGATTCATTTTCTATAAATTTTGAAAAAGTCTAAAAGGCCATAATGCCACTTGATATCAGTAATTTAGTTTAGACAGTGAGTTGGTAAATTCAAGATAATAACCAATAGGATTTTTAAAAATTTCCATTAATATAAAGAAATTGATTTTACGTATTTATATTTTTTGATTTTAATAAGGCTTCGAGTCTAATTTTTCTTAAATTAGTATTTTTTGTTATTCCTCTCTCTAATTTATCAAGTGCCGAGGGGAAAATGTCTTTGTTATCTGTACTGATAACCCATTGGATATGTCTTCGTTTTACAGTCTTATCAGTCAACCGTTTTACTCCATGAAAAGCAGTTGGGGAATTTACCATACCGAAAAGTACATTGGGGCGGTAGGGTGCTCTAGATACCTCTTTAAAATCTTTTTCTTGAAAATATTTACCCGAAAATGATTCTTTTAACCTAGGTACGTTTTTTAATAATTTTAGTTTCGGTTCATAAATTGATGTTCCCAAACTATCTGGCGAATGCGAATATGGGATAAATAATAATAAATTCACTACAGTATCACTTGCATCTACGTGTGGTCCCAAGAAATAACCTTTTTCATCCATACCAAGTATAGATTGCATCCGGTAACTAACATTATCTATATCTAAATCTTGTCTGGAATTAACTATCAATTTTTTACATTTAATTATGATTTCATTTAGCAATAATTCTGAATGAGCCAGAATTTCAAAATTTTTCCAGAATTCTTTTTCGCTATTGTTTTGTGCAAAGCCGCTCGCATCACGCATAATAATCACCCGCCTCAGGTTTGCTTCTAGATGAGCAATATTTTTGTTTGATAACTCACTTTGCCCCCAGAAAGAACTATCTTTAGGCCAATATTCAGTCATTTGGTGGTATAAATCCCAAGGAAGGAAGGGCTCGACAAGAAAGTAAGGAAACGGATTCAATTGTATTTTAGCATGCCTAATATTTGAGATTGCGTGTTGCAGTCTTATTTCCCAATCATCTCCATAGGTCATTAGTTTAAAATTTCCTCTCAGGTTTCTGCTCAAACTAGTGGTCCTATATTCCTTTTCATTTAAGAGAATACACTTTTATAAGTTTCAAAACTATAGCCATTTAACCAGGGTGTTACTAAATATGAGTTCATATATTACTGGGGTCATAGTTCTTAGGTGGATGAATAGTTGTTAGAGTTTTAATTTACAGCTTTTGTCGGAGCCCAAAACCTTATTTCTATTTTTTTTAAACTGATAATGAGAATTACTTGCAAAATATTTTTATATACGGTAAAGTGCGATTGATAATTAGTCGCATCTTACCCTATTGCTTAGGCGACTGTTATCACAGACCGAGCCCTCACTCCGGGCTTCGTGTTTTTCTTAAAGAACCAATACTGTAACCGTCCCCTTATCGGGGGCGGTTTTTTTTATCCCATGTGTTCTTGACTATAATTCTCTAATCCAGATAGGCTTATTCTTGTTTTTTGTGCTTCTATCCAATCTATATGCTCTTCGGTATCATCAAGTATTTCAGATAAAATATTCCGAGATATATAATCCTTTACATTCTCACAACTCTCAATGGCTTCCTTAAGACACCCCTGGTTTTCCGTCTCAACTGAGAGGTCGCATTCAAAAATTTCTGGAACATTCTCACCTATCTTAAGTTTGCCCAGGTCCTGAAGATTGGGTAAGCCGTCCAGCATCAAAATCCGTTCTACAAGCTTATCGGCATGTTTCATTTCACCGATGGACTCTTCATATACCTTTTCGTGGAGTTTATTTAGCCCCCAATCCTTCAGCATCTTAGCATGAAGGAAATATTGGTTAATTGCTGTCAGCTCATTTTTTAAAATGACATTTAAATGTTTTATAACTTTTGCGTCACCCTTCATAGGTACCTCACATTTCTATTTAAAGAACCCCAATTATTTTACGTTTAAAACAACAAATTAGATGCGTATTTTTTATTTTATGTTACTACAAAATCATAAAATTTGCTAAAAATATTAGACATTTTGAGTGATAATGATTATCATTGGTATTCGCAACTAGCTGGAATGTCTGATGTTGGTATGTAACTGTAATGGAATTAATGAAGAATCGGTACGTAATGCCATTTCCAAGGGGGTATCAGATTGGAAAGAAGTGCATGCGTATTATGGATGTTCCCCGTCTTGCGGTAAATGTGAATGTGAGATGAAAATCGCTATAGAGGAAGAGCGTATTAATAGGGAGTCGCGGCCAAATAATGATACCATAGTAGCATCGAACAGAGCTGAAAAAATTGTAATCGGTTCTCACCCTTTTTAGAATATTAGTTCACTTCCATCTCAACGTTTTAAACGCGTAACAGTGTAAAAGATTTTTGCTAATTAGGGTTTGGCAAACAAGAAAGTATTATTTTCTGTCAATTCTAAAAATAATGGTTCAGTGGAATAAGTCTCTATTTCACCAAGTTGCCTGATGATTACAGTGTTTTCTGGATTTTTGTCTCCTTTGGGACCAACTCTTACAACAGTATATTTACCATTCTTCCTAAGTGATTTGATCTCTACTTCGTTGCAGGTGATGCCTACGTCTTTTGGTGCCCTAGTTATTTTTAAAGATTCCGGCCTTGCCAACACATCCACACTAACTCCCTCTGGAAACTTATTATTTGCAAAACAACCAAAAGAGGTTTTAATTAATTTTCCCTCTACGATACCGTTTAGCCTATTTATGTCTCCAAAAAAAGAAGCAGCAAATTTATTGTTGGGTGAACGGTATAATTCGTCAGGGTTTCCTACTTGAGAGATTTTCCCATTATTAATCAAGATGATCTTATCAGCAAGTGTCATAGCTTCCTCGGGGTCGTGTGTGACAATAATACTGGTAACTTTGTCAGATCGAAGAATTACGCTAGTTTGCTCTCGAATGTTATTTCTCAAATTTGTATCAAGTCCTGAGAAAGGTTCGTCTAAAAGTAATAAATTCGGCTGGCAAGCTTGTGCACGAGCTAGTGCCACTCTTTGTTGTTCTCCACCGGATAATTCATGCGGATATTTTTGTGCCTGGTCATACATCTGAATTCTATCTAACAATTGTTTGACTATCACTCTTGACTTATCTTTTTCCGTTTTTCTTATACCCCAGGCGATATTTTGATGCACAGTAAGGTGGGGAAATAGTGCATAATCTTGAAATAAAAATCCAATACCTCTTTTATTAGGTGGCAGATTGCGTTGTTTATTTGAAACTAGCTGATCTCCAATAAATATCTTGCCACTATCCAGGGATTCCAAACCAGCTATTAATCTTAGTATTGAAGTCTTTCCACTACCTGAGGGCCCCAGTAAGCAGGCAATCTCACCCTCTATTATTTCAAATGAAACACCATCTAAAATACTTGTCCCAGAGATACTAAAATGAGCATCTTCAACTTTTAGCATTTTCAAATTACCTGTTTATCCAAACTGCGACTAAAAAAGTGCATTAAACCAATCTCCTTTGCTTTTGACAATGAGAATTATTATCAATTTAGTTTTGACAATGAGAATTATTATCATTACTTTCCTACAAAATTATTAATGATTCTAAGAATCATTCTCAATAAAGGATTATTATAATTTAAATCATGTTTTATAACCAAGAGGGTATTAAGGAAATGAAAAAGCTTATGAGATATGGTGCTATTGGCACTGTATTTGCGTCAGGTCTAGTTGTTGTGGCTTGCGCAAATTATGAATCAGGCACAGGAGGGAATATTTATGCCAATTTCCCCGTTACTGAAAAGACTTACAAGGGAAGCAAAAAGACTTCTGTATCTTATACTGGGCAAATCGCTCGGCATACTTTGCATGACTCGATTAA
>PTLG01000210.1 GCA_002937995.1 Alphaproteobacteria bacterium MarineAlpha3_Bin7
TTGAGGTTGAGGGCGGGAAGCTATGGTTGTCTCTTCAATAGTTGATAGGGTTTTAGTTATTAACTTACCGCCTATCTGACCTAATCTTTGTTCGAGACTGCCACTAGTCTCTCTATCACTAATTGATATACTCTCTTCCATAAGTATCGGCCCAGTATCAAGACCTTCCTCCATCTTCATTATAGTTACGCCAGTTTCCACATCCCCAGCCAATATGGCTCTTTGAACGGGGGCAGCGCCCCTCCATCTAGGTAAAAGTGACGCGTGAACATTTAAACAGCCAAATCGAGGAATTTCTAATATGGCCCTCGGTAAAATCAATCCATAAGCCGCGACAATTATTACCTCTGGATCTATTATTGCAAGCTCCTCAGCAACGACTGAATCTTTGAGAGTTTTGGGCGTAATCAGCTTAAACCCGTTTTTCAGAGCAAAATCCCCAATTATAGTTTGCTTTACTTTTTTTCCCCTGCCAGAAGACCTCGATGGTTGAGAATATACTGCTTGAATATTATGCCCTTCTCTTATTACTGCTTCCAAAATTTGAAGTGCAAATTTTGGTGTTCCCATAAAAACTATTCTAAGTTTTCCTTGAACTGAGACTATATTGTCAGGCATTGTTTTGTGATGATTTTTTGAATTTCTTCAGTTTTCTCATGATAACGTTTTTCTTTATTTTTGAGATGTGATCCACAAATAGGATACCATCTAAATGATCTATCTCATGTTGGACGCAAACTGATAATAAGCCCTCTACATCAATTAATGTTTCTTGCCCTGATTTATCCTTATATCTTATTTTTGCCTTGTCTGGTCTCTCAACGTCGGCAAATTGCTCCGGCAAAGATAAACAGCCTTCTTCATAAGAGAAAAGCGTGTCTGAAAGCCAAACTATTTCTGGATTAATCATTTGAAAAGGGTTTGGCTCTTCTTCCCCCATAGATACATCAACAACTATTACTCGCTTTTGAACCCCAACTTGGGGAGCTGCTAGCCCTATACCTGGAGCAGCATACATCGTCTCCAACATATCATCCATTAGTTTAATAATATCCTTTGATACCACATCAATAGGGGCGCTTTTGACCTTTAGGCGAGGATCTGGAGCAACGATAATTGGTAATATAGCCATATTCTAGTACTTTTGATTTTTAGCTTTTTACGAATTGCGAGTAGTCTGGTATTGAAGCCAATCCAAGCTGTTTAGAAAATTGTTTATCCCAAGGAACATATACCATGACAATCGAGTAAGATAGTTCTAATTTACAATTGAATTCAAGAAATTTGTAGTAATTAGTAATATGATTGTGCAATGAGCGGGAGATTAGATATGCGCTTAAAAGGAAAAAAAGTACTAGTAACTGGCGCGGGTGGTGGGATTGGTGGAGCTATTACTTTAGCCTTTGCAAAAGAGGGGGCGGACTTAATTTGTGCCGATCTTAATAAACAATCACTAGAAAAAACTTGTGAAGAGGCACAGAAATTTGGGGTAAAGGTCCTACCAATAGAAGGTAATTTATCAGAAGAAAGCCATAGCAGTTTGTTAGCTGAAACCGCTGAAAATGAGCTCAATGGTCTAACTACTATTGTCTCCTGTGCCATTAGGGATGTATCTTATTTGCCTGTTACCCAACTACCTCTCAAAGAATGGAATGATTCTTTAGAGGTTAACTTAACAGGTGTGTTTCTTCTACTTAAACACTCTATACCTATAATCGCCTCAAGTGGGGGCGGAAGTATAATACTTGTTGCATCACAATTGGCCCTAACCCCTAAGCCTGGCAGGGCTTGGTATTCATCACAAAAAGGTGCTTTACGCAGTCTGGCCAAAGCACTTGCTGTCGATCATGCTGGCGAAAATATTAGGGCAAACACTCTATCTCCGGGCCCAACAGCTGACGATCGTTTCTTTAGCCAGTGGTCCAGCGAAGAAGAGGCACACCAGAATTCTTCGACTCTTTTTAACAGGTTAGGAATGCCCGAGGAAATGGCTTCAGGGGCCGTATTTTTGGCTAGTGACGATTCCAGTTTTGTAACTGGAACTGATCTCCTGATTGATGGAGGTTACACTGCAAAATAACTCTAGTGACAATATATTTGGTGCGTTGACACTACAATTTGGGTTACGTATTGTCGTCAAAGTTGGATTATATTACTCGGATGGAAACAAGTAGACTAAAAATTATGGAAAATAAATAGGAGAACGTTATGAGTAAAACACCATGGAAAACAGAAAATTGGCATACCAGCCCCTGGAATTTTGCACCCGAGGTAACCGCAGATTGGAAGTTTCCTGAGAAAATTCAAATACATGACGTTACTCTGAGAGATGGAGAACAACAGGCTGGGTTGGCTTTCAACTATGACGATAAAATTAGAATAGCGGAGGGGCTTGCAGAGGCTGGAGTGCACCGCATTGAGGCTGGTATGCCAGTGGTTTCTAAAGACGACGCCAAAGTTGTACAGGACCTGGCTAAACGTAATTTTGGGCCCAAAATTTACTCTTTTGCCCGTTGCATGGTTGACGACGTAAAGAGAGCAGTTGACGCCGGTGTAGGTGGTGTGATCATGGAAGTACCTGCTTCACCACACTTAATTGAGTTAGGTTATCAGTGGGAACTCGACCGCGCTATAGATCTTTCTATTGAATCTACAAAATTTGCACATGATCAAGGTCTTGAAGTTGTATTTTTCCCGATTGACTTTACTAGATCTGATCTCAAGTGGGTTTGCGACCTAATCGAAAGGGTGGGGAATGAAGGCCACATGGATGGGCTAGCTCTTGTTGATACTATGGGTGCAACTTCAATTCATGCGATGCAGTACTTTGTCCGTACCATGAAGGCCCGCTTCCCTGACAAACCACTCGAAGCTCATTTTCATATGGACTTTGGTTTGGGTATAGCTAATACAATAATGGCACTTTCAGAAGGTGTAGAAGTTATCCAGTCTACAGTCCTGGGACTTGGAGAAAGAGCTGGTAACGTGCCGATGGAAGAGACAGTTATGGCTTTATTGACACTATATGACATCGACATTGGGATAAAAACTGAGAAACTGAAGCCTCTCGCTGATATGGTAGCAGAAGTGTCTGGAGCCATAGTACCCAAGAATAGGCCTATAGTGGGGGATGACTTATTTAAAATTGAGTCAGGTATTATTGCAACTTGGTTATTGAACTGTGGGGTGGAAAACCAGACTGAAGTGGTCCCATTCCGTCCAAGTATGGTTGGGCAGGCCGAGCCTGAAGCAGTAGTTGGAAAAGGTTCGGGGATAGATAATATTAAACATTTTCTTGATAAATTCCAGATTCGCGCTTCAGAAGAGGAAGCGATGGAGGTATTAATGGCTGTTAAAGATTGGGGACTAATCCATAAAAGACTGATGAATGACGATGAGTTCAAAAAACTAGCTGAAGAAACTTTGAGTAAGTAGTTGCTACAGACTCCAGATAATTTGCAATAGATTAAGAGGGATAAACAAATGTTCTTTAAATGCCAAACTCATAGTCACCAACACGATCAATTTACGAGTCA
>PTLG01000211.1 GCA_002937995.1 Alphaproteobacteria bacterium MarineAlpha3_Bin7
ATCCACAATGTGGTGAATATCTTTCAAGGTGTAGATACAGAATTATTTTCGCCAAGAAAGCAAAGTAAAAGAGATCTCGACAAATTTATAGTATTCTCTGGTGGTAAATTTGAATACAGAAAAGGGCAGGATGCAGTAGTATCTGCATTTAAGCAGTTTTATGCTAATCATCCTAATGCACTTTTAGTTTTTGCATGGGAGAATCCGTGGGTTGAGATTGTTTCGACAATTCAATATTCGACCTTGGTAAATGGAGTTCCAGAAAAGACAAAAACTGGGGTTACAGATTTCTCTTCTTGGTTAAATAGTAATGGATTGCCTAGCGAGTCTTTTCAGGACTTGGGAAGGGTTCCTAACCATAAGATGCCTAGTGTTTTTGCATCTGCTGATGTGGCGATTTTTCCTAATCGGTGCGAGGCTGGCACTAATTTGGTTGCAATGGAGGCGATGGCTTCTGGTGTGCCATCTATACTATCATCTAATACGGGACATTTAGATCTGATAAAACAGGGTAACTGTCTTCGTTTGTTAAAGATGTCACCCTCACAACCCTTTGCTCATTATTCAGGCGTTAGTGGTTGGATGGAGCCAGATGTTGATGAAATGGTGGAAGCTTTAGAAAAGGTTTATATAAATCGCAAAGAGGCAGGGCAAATGGCTAAAATGGGGCACAAATCTCTACAGTCATTTAGTTGGAAAAAACAAGTAAATTATTTAATGGAAGTTATAGATACTAAAGTTTTTTAATCGTGAGATTTATGGTTATATCTATTTCAGTCATTTGGCTAGTTTTGATTATTCATGTAATATATTGTTTCTGAAAAAGTTTGGAACAGGTAATGAAAAAGAGAAAGTCTGCAGGTATTTATGAGTCAATTAAGACTATAGTATATGCTTTGCTCATTGCACTATTTGTCAGAACTCTTGCTTATGAGCCTTTTAACATACCTTCAGGCTCTATGCTTCCTACCCTGGAAATTGGTGATTATTTATTTGTTTCAAAATTTTCCTATGGTTATTCTCGGCATTCACTACCTTTCAGCGTGCCACTTATTCCAGGAAGAATATTGTCATCAAAGCCAAAACGAGGTGACGTGGCTGTCTTTAAGTTGCCAACAGATAATAGGACCGATTATATTAAAAGAATTATAGGATTACCAGGAGATCGGGTTCAGATGAAGTTAGGCAAATTGTATCTGAACGGCAAAGAAATAACAAGGAAACCTACTAAAAATTACATCGGAGACTGTTATAACCAAATTGGAAAAAGAGTTAAGTGTCAGATAAGGCAATTTGTAGAAACTTTGCCGAGTGGTAAACAGTATACCGTTCTAAAAAGATATGATAGTGGCCCTCTTAATAACACTAAGGTTTTTGTTGTACCAAGTGGAAAATATTTCGCCATGGGAGATAATCGAGATAACTCGCAAGATAGTCGAGTTCTCGATTTGGTAGGCTTTATTCCTGAGAAAAATCTTGTTGGTAGAGCTGAAATACTTTTTTTCTCTGTAAATGGGCTTGCAGAAATATGGGAATTATGGAAGTGGCCAGCGGCCATTAGGTTTAGTCGTTTTTTTCAATCAATTGATTGAGTAGAAAAGTTGGTTTTTCCTAGCGATAAAGACTATAGACAGTTATCCCAGAAATTAGGTTATGAATTTAAGGATGCAAATCTGCTAGAATTAGCGTTGACTCATAAAAGTGTTTTGGACCTAAAGGATAGTTATATTGAATCTAATGAGAGGCTGGAGTTTCTTGGTGATCGTGTACTAGGGCTATCTGTCGCAGATATGCTTATTAAGAGATTTCCAGAGGAAAATGAAGGCCAGATTGCACGTCGTTTTTCATATTTAGTTTCACAGGAGATGTTATTTACGGTTGCGAAAAGCCTTGATCTTGGAAGATTCATTATTTTTTCAACCAGCGAAAAGAAGGCAGGTGGTGAGGGTAAAAAGTCAGTATTGGCTGATACCTGTGAGGCGATTATTGCTGCTATATACCTTGATGGTGGCTTACTAGTTGCTATGGAATTTATTGATGACAATTGGCAGTCAAAGTTAAATGATCAAGAAGACCCGCCAGTAGACCCAAAAACAGAGCTTCAAGAGTGGGCTCTGCAAAACGGTCTACCGCTTCCAAAATATAGTGACATAAGGCAAGAAGGGGCTGATCATGACCCAAAATTTACTGTTGGATTGGATGTATTGAATTTTGGGACTATTACAGGGGTGGGTTCAACTAAGAGGATAGCACAACGGCAAGCTGCAATAGGTATGATTAAAAAAATAAAGGATACTAATGGATAAATTTGGTTTTGTTGTTTTAGTTGGTGCTCCAAATGCAGGAAAATCTACCTTAATTAACAATCTGGTTAAATCCAAAGTTTCCATAACCTCCCCAAAGATCCAAACTACAAGATCAAGGGTTTTGGGAATAACTGTTTGGGATCAAACACAGGTTGTATTTATTGATACCCCTGGTGTATTTAAGCCAAGGAAACGCTTTGACAGGGCTATGGTGCAATCAGTTTGGGAGAGTGTAAAAGGTGCTGATAAGATTTTATTCATTGTTGACGTGGAAGAAAAATATTCAGAAATAACACGGATAATAGCCAAGAGGCTATCTAATGTTAAAATTTCAGTGGATTTAGTTCTCAACAAGATTGATCTGATAAAGAGAGAGCGACTTTTAGATTTATCATCAAGGCTGAATGAAGAATTTCAAATTGAACAAACGTTTATGATTTCTGCTAAAAATGGAGATGGCGTAGATAATTTAATTAAGTATTTAGTCAATAATATGCCCAGTGGTAATTGGCTATATCCGAAGGATCAACTTTCAGATATGCCGGATAGATTATTAGCGGAAGAAATAACTAGAGAAAAAATATTTTATTTTCTACACCAAGAATTACCTTATTCAGTAGCGATAGGCACAGAGAATTGGAAAAGGTTTAAGGATGGCAGTATCCGTATTGAGCAAGTTATTTATGTTCAAAATGTAAGACAGAAAATGATCGTATTGGGCAAGAGTGGCAAATCAATAAAGCGCATAGGGATTGAGTCAAGGAGGGAGTTGGAAAATTTGCTTGGCTCTAGAATTCATCTTTTCATTTTTGTTAAAGTCAGAGAAAATTGGCTAAACGAAAAAGAGCATTATGAAAAGTGGGGACTTAACTATAATGTTTAGTGGTATACGAATATCTAAATGAAGTGGAACGATAGGGGTATTGTTTTATCAGCGAAGAAATATAGCGAGAGTGGATTAATACTCGCTATAATGACAGCTAATCATGGCAACCATAAAGGTTTAGTGCGCTGGGGGAATAGCAAGGCTGGTAGGAGCTTATATCAACCTGGTAATATGATTCAGGTTTCTTGGAATGCTAGACTTGAGGATCATTTAGGTTCATTCAGGTGTGAGTTAGTTAAAACTAGCTTATCAGAGTTCTTGTCTGACCCGCTGAAATTATCGGCTTTGAGTTCTATTTGTGCTCTTACGGAGTTGTCTTTTCCAGAGAGAGAACCCCATCCTA
>PTLG01000212.1 GCA_002937995.1 Alphaproteobacteria bacterium MarineAlpha3_Bin7
AGTCTGTAAAATACTTCCCTGACTAAACCGTCCTGGTGTTTTGCCATAAAATACATAACTGGATAATCAATAAACAAAATACATAAGATACACATTGCAACCACCAACAAACCTAACAGGGCGACTGATTTTGTGGGATTTTTCCCAAAGACCTTTTGTTTTAAATCAGAAATCATAATTTGTATGCATATTGATACTAGATACCTGTATAAATCAATTTTTCACATAGACACTGATATTCTTCCATTTTCCCCTCGAATAATTTAAACCTTTTGCTTCTGCTATCTTTCGGACCATGATACCTTTGTCACGAACTGTAGTTAAAAACAGTTCATTCTCTCGCTCGTCAACAACCGCCACACTAGTTTTTAATCTTTGCAAAAATGTTGCCGCATCAGCACCGTTCCCGAATTTGATATCCGTTCGCGTCATAAAAACTAAGCTTGGCTCATTGTACCCAGCAGAGATTATTTGGGGAACAGTCCCAAATTGCTTCCTTATATCGCTGGTAATATTTTTGGTAAGCCATAAGGGTTCTTGATTTGGCAAAACTAAGGTGACAAAACACAATAGAGAAGCACCAGAGAGTATAACAGTCCCTAAGGTAGCTAATTGATACCTGTTTTTGTAAATATACACCAAACCGAAAACAACTCCCGCGAACAAAATTATTGAAGCAGCTAATACACTAAGGGTAATTGCTGTGTTAAGATAAATAGGTACGTACAAAAACACTACAGCTATAGCCAAACCAGTCATAGCCCATAAACTAATCACTACATTCCCAAAAAGACCCCTTAATGAATAACCCTTTTCTATTCCCGTAGCACAGATAATTGCTATGGCCGGATACAGGGGCAAGGTATAGTGAGGCAATTTAGTTGCCACCAATTCTAAAACAACCCACATCGGAACAACCCAAGCAATACAGAATCTTATTCCTAGGTTATCTCGCCAACTCCAGGCCTTTAACAAAGCTGGATAGATGTAAAAAGCTACTGGCCAAAAACAAACTAACAATAGCAATAAATGATATCCTGGAGGTGCTCCGTGAGACTCCATGCCGGTTGAAACTTTAGAGAGCATATCGTGGCCAAGAGACTCTTGAAAAAATCTACCGTCAGTTATTTTCCAGATTGCTACAAACCATGGGAGCACAAGACACAAAAACAGCAAAACGCCAAATAATGGTCGGGTGCCCGCAGACCAACTCCACTTTCTATCCCAAACAGATAAAACTAAAACAGTGAGGATAATTATTAAGGGAAGGATAGGGCCCTTAATCATCACTCCGGCTGCTATTGTCGACCAAAATATGGTCGCAACAAAAATATTTAATTGCTGCCTGCCACCCGTTGAACTGCACCTAAAATAAAGTCTACTAAGTATCAACTGTGCTAATAAAACTAAGCTCAATAAAAGAGCATCCGTCTTGGCTTGATGGGCCTCAATAATGACAATAAAGCTACCTGCAAAAAGTAGTGAACTGAGAAAACTTGTCATTCTTCCAAAAAAGGTATTAGCCAACGCAAAGGTTAGCAAAACACTTGCCCATGCGGCGATTGCAGATGGCAACCTATAAGCCCAAATAGCTTGGTAATTATGTGGAGAAAACAGCTTAACGGAAAGAGCCTGAAGCCAGTATATGCCAACTGGTTTTTTGTAACGTGGCTCTTTCTGAAATCTTATATCGACCCAATTATTTGACTCGACCATCTGTTTGCTGGACTGTGCAAACCGACTTTCATCTCGATCAAGAGAAGGAATCCCAGAGATGCCCGGCAGATAGAGTATTACGCATACAAAACTCAAAAAAAGATAAGGCCTGATTCCAGTAAGGAAAATATCTGATCGAATAGGGCGCACCAACATTACCTTTAGAATTTAAACTATTTCTTAGTAGTAAGATATTGGAATAAAGGAAAGCGAAGCAAAATAAAAAAACTGCTGTTCCTGTTAAACACTACTTTTTTCCAAATCGATACGAGTTAATTATTAATCAAGAAGCTCCAAAAGCCTGCCTTTTATAATTTTTCTGGTTGGCGTCAAAGGCATTTCATCAATTATTTCAAGTCTTTCCGGCCATTTTGCTTTGGAAACTTTTTTTGTCTCTAAATACTGGATTAGAGCCTCTAGAGTCAATTTTTTACCCTCACACAATTTTACAAAACAGCAGGCCTTTTCTCCTAAAACATCATCTGGCATCGGAACTATTGCTACCATATCAACACTTGGGTGCGAAAATATTAACTCCTCTACATCGGAGGGATTATATTTTACACCACCGCGATTAATTATATCCTTAGTACGACCTGTAATCTCAAGACAACGAGCTTCGTTTATTTTTGCCAGATCGCCAGTTTTAAACCAACCATCTTTGGTAAAAGCACTTTTGTTGGCCCCATCATTATTAAAATAGCCCGGAAAAACAGATGACCCCCTAATCTGAAGCTCACCCTCTAGTCCTACCGAGAGCTCCTCCCCACTTTCTGAGGATACAACACGTATTTCATTTCCAGGAGAAACGGGCCCCGCACTATTGAAGCCAATATTTTCATCCATATCTGGGCGACTAAATGTCCCTGCTGCTAGCTCTGTCATTCCCCACAGTTGGCAAACCAAACTACCGGTCTTGGACTTCCACCATTTCAGCAAATCTGGTGGACAGGCAGCCCCTGAAAAGACGCTGTAATTTACTGATGAAAAATCGTGGGAGTCCAATAAATCTGTATGCCTAAAAGCTGCTACATGAGCAGGACCCATGAACAAGGCTGTTGGTGAAACTTTCTCAACAAGTTTTGCAAATTCTGGCGGGGAAAAAGTTGGAAGTAAAACTGCAGCTGCTCCAGCATAAAGGGTGCAATGATAATTATACAGTCCGAAAAGATGACAAAAAGGCGCGACTGAAAGTATTCTATCATTTTCCGTCATGCCAAACTCTGGTGCGCACAATCTCGCATGTCCCAACATATTCTGATAAGTTAGGGGAACACCTTTCGGATTAGAGGTAGTACCGGACGTATACAATAACAAAAATGGATCTGAACCTACTGGCGGATTACCAACATCGGGAACCCCCTCTACCAATAAATCGTTATAGTTTATAGCGCCATCCGGAATATCATCACCAACAACAATAACTTGGTCTAACGTATCGCTACTAGACCTTAAGTTGCACAGTTTCTCTGCGACGAAAAAGTTTTTTATGTGATCAGGAGAGATTATTGCCCTTGCTTTGGAATGGTTCAAAAAATACTCTATGTCTTTCTCTCCATGAGACATATAAATAGTTTGCATGACACCGCCGATTGCTGAAATTGCTATATAAGCAACGATAAACTCCTTGATATTTGGTAACTGCAGAGCAACCACATCTCCCTTCTTAAGACCTAAGCCCAACAAACCAGTGGTCAACTTATCTACTTCTTCCTTCAGTTCTAACCAAGTTAAGGTGAAATCTGCGGCCATGATAGAAGGAGAGTTGGGTCTATTAGTGACATGATCACTTAACCAACCTATCA
>PTLG01000213.1 GCA_002937995.1 Alphaproteobacteria bacterium MarineAlpha3_Bin7
AGGTTGCAGCTATAGATAACCCATACAGACCTGCCGTTAAATAAGAAACAATAATTCCTGCACAGATCACTACTACGGGTGCAGCAGTTGCCTCCATGGAGACTGCTATCCCTTGTATAATATTCGTAGCGTGCCCAGTTTCGGAAGATTTGGCTACACTTTTTACGGGCCTAAAGTTGGTTCCCGTATAATACTCTGTAATCATAACTATTAGGGCTGTAACAACTAACCCCACAATTGAAGAAATAAATAGGTCTAACCCTGTAACCGATTGCCCAGACATCTCAAACTTTGTATCGAAACCAAGCTGCCAATCAATAACGAGTGCAATCAATATTGCTGAAATAATTGCACTAGCAAAAAAACCTTTGTAGAGAGCACCCATAATACTTTGACTTGCACCTAACCTAACAAAAAAGGTGGCTATAACAGAACCTACGATACAAACACCACCAATAAGCAAAGGTAATAGGATCATAGTTTCCTGTGTTGTACCTGAGAAAAATAGAGCACCAAGCAACATTGTAGCTACTACTGTCACTGCGTAGGTTTCAAACAAGTCCGCAGCCATTCCAGCACAGTCACCAACATTATCACCAACGTTGTCAGCTATTACACCTGCATTTCTTGGATCATCTTCGGGAATTCCTGCCTCAATTTTTCCAACCAGATCTGAGCCAACGTCCGCACCCTTAGTAAAAATACCTCCGCCCAACCTTGCAAATATAGAAATTAAGGAGGCCCCAAATCCTAGTGCTACAAGGGCTTCTAAGGCATGACGCATACCCGCCGCGCTTGACGTATCAACGATTTCTTTGAGTATTAACCAATAAATTACAACTCCCAGAAGAGCTAACCCTGCTACGAGCATTCCCGTTACCGCACCAGACTTAAAAGCAACTGATAGCCCAGGCCCCAAGCCCTCAGATCTGGCAGCCTCTGCCGTTCTAACATTAGCGCGCACAGATACGTTCATCCCAATATAACCAGCTAGCCCCGAGAGTATGGCACCAATAAAAAACCCTATAGCTACGCTTATGTTCAATAAAAAACCTAGGGCTACTCCTATAACTATCCCCGCTACCGCTATAGTGGAATATTGCCTATTTAAATAAGCACTAGCACCCTCTTGGATTGCGGCCGCTATTTCCTGCATCCGCTCATTTCCAGTGTTGGCCGACAAAACCGATTGAATGGCGTACCCCCCGTATATTAAAGCCAGAACCCCACATCCAATTGTTAAAATATATGCAGTAGACATACGATCATCCTCTATTTCTTCTTGGTTTAAGGTAGTAAATAATATTTGTTTGCGGGCGCAAAATGCCAGAACTCAGGCCAGATAGCAACCATAGCTTTAACATATGCCATATATCTTTAATCCTTACTAGTTTCCTCTTTTGATTCTCTAGTATCCTTATCTATTACTTCGCTTTTCTTTGATATTTCATCCTTAGCTGCCTCGGAATAATTAATAATATTTATGGATAAAATTTTTCCCTTTCCAATGGTCTTATTACCAATAATCTCAAGCCTCCTTTTAAGTGTGTCTTTATCCAACTTACTGTTTTTTCTAAGCTTTCTAGGAATAAATGAAAACAAGTCCTGAATATATGCGTCTTTGATAATTGGTAACTTTTGATTTAACAACTGTTCTGAAGCCTTATCGCAAACTATAGAAATTTCCAACTTTAGGTTTAATGCTACTTTATTTTTTTGGATTATCGGAATGAATATTGGGTCCATCTCGATAGTTATCTCGTTCTTCGGTGAGGGCTTTTGGTTTTTGTTTGCCGCTTCGTCAAGAGTTTGGACAGTCGCATTAGTAGGAGATGAGAATGGCCAGACACCTAATAACTTGAGGGTTAGCGCTGTACCACCCGCTAAGATAACAATTCCAGCAAACAAAAATATTAGTTTCTTTGGCATATCGGACCAATGTTCCATTTAAAAATAAAACTATGGTGTTTAATGTTTGACTATAGGCCATAGAAATCGGCAGTGCCTAAAAATGGCCGTAACCCATCTTAACTTCCTTCTGTTTTACACATTCTCCATCCAAGACAATACTGAGTTCTTGTGTCATTTTGCCTATTTTAGTCAATCCAAAATCAAATTTCTTTGATATATCCAAAATATGTTCCGAGTGTTTAACATTGGCAGTAAAAATCAACTCATAATCGTCGCCAGCTGAAATTAAATCCATAATAGATAGAGTTTCAACTTCTTTTATTACTCTCTTAACCTCTGATGAAATGGGAATCAACCTAGAACTAATACTTGCACCTAACCCAGAAGCAGCACAAATATTGGACAAATCAGATAACAGCCCGTCAGACACATCACAAGCAGAACTAGCAAAACTCAATAGCTTTTCCCCCAAAGTTAACCTTGGAGTTGGTGAGCGCAGCCTAGCCTCTAAGTAATCTCTATCCCTTTTAGGAAAGTCAGACTTTAATTTAACGCTGTCTGTAAGCAGCATTAAAGCAACACCAGCGTCACCTATTGTGCCTGAAACCCAAACGTCGTCACCTGCTTGTGCGTTAGATCTTAGTAAAATATTATTTTCAGCCAAACTGCCAAATATTGTAATAGATATGGAGACTGGTCCAGTGGATGAAACCAAATCACCTCCAGCTAATGCGCAGTTATAAAAATCCTGTTCTGCTTTTAATCCTTCACAAAAAGCCGTCACCCAACTAACATTATCTTTTTTGGGCAGACATAGGCCAAGAAGATAACAAATTGGCTTTGCGCCCATAGCCGCTATATCAGATAGGTTTACTCTCAAACATTTTTTTGCGATTGCTGCTGGATGTTCGTCTTCGAAAAAGTGGATGCCGCTAACAAGTATATCTTTCGAAACAACTATTTTCTGATCATTTAAATTATTAATAACCGCCGCATCATCCATCAGCCCCAAAGACCCCTCAAACCCAGAGGCAAGGGGTAAAAATAACGTTTGAATTAGCTCCTTCTCGTTCATTCGTTGGCTCACCTTACCCAGAAACTGAAAATTTTTCCTTAATTGACGGCAAATTACTGCCAATTTTATCTAGCACCCCGTTCACAAAACCTCCCTCTTTTCCTAAATAAAATGACTTTGTAACTTTCACATATTCATCAATCACCACTGGTTTGGGCGTATTTAAAGAAGTTAATTCATAAACTCCCGCCCTAAGTATTATAAGTAAGAGAATATCAATATTTTGTATAGACTTATCGCCATCCAAACATAACGAAACTATTCGATCCAATTCACTCTTGTTTGAACTTACTCCCTCTATTAGAATCCCTAACATTCCCTTGTCTGGCAAAGTATCCTTTGGGTCTAAATTATCTTCGTAACGATGATTAATAATATCAAACATTGTTTTGCTGTCATCCGCGCCACAAATCTCCAATTCGTATAAACCTTGAATACTGGATATTCTAGCTAGTGTGATATCTTTATTAAGTTGGCCGCTCCCTACCATAATATCACTCTGTAATTTGATAAATATCTAAT
>PTLG01000214.1 GCA_002937995.1 Alphaproteobacteria bacterium MarineAlpha3_Bin7
GGAATGTCTAAACCAACTTGTAAATCAAAGTTATCTTCACTTGGCATGGAGTCCGGATAATCTACTAGTACCCAGCGGCGGTTGGTCAGATTCTGTGTCATAAATGTTTTAACATATTCCAGGAAACTATATTTCTGTGCCACCTACTGTTAGCTCGTTGAGAAGGATTGTGGGCTGACCTACCCCCACAGGAACTCCTTGCCCATCCTTACCACAAGTTCCCACGCCAGGGTCTAGCGACATATCATTCCCTATCATTGTAATCCGTTTCAATACATCCGGGCCATTTCCAATTAATGTAGCTCCTTTAACGGCATTCCCAACCTTACCATTTTCTATTAGATATGCCTCGGTGCAAGAGAAGACAAACTTTCCAGAGGTAATATCAACCTGACCGCCGCCAAAGTTGACAGCATAGAGACCCTTTTTCACCGAGCTAATGATCTCATCAGGTTCATCATTCCCATTAATCATAATGGTATTTGTCATTCGAGGCATGGGTGCATGGCCATAACTCTCTCTCCTGCCATTGCCCGTAGGTTTGTGCCCCATAAGCCTAGCATTTGTCCTGTCGTGCATGTATGATTTTAAGATACCGTCTTCTACTAAAACAGTCCTCTGGGTTGGAGTGCCCTCGTCATCTATTGTTAGCGAGCCCCTCCGATTTTCGATTGTACCGTCGTCCACAACTGTAACTCCAGAGGACGCAATTTTTTCTCCTAAAAGTTCAGAAAATGCCGAGGTTTTTTTTCTATTGAAATCTCCTTCTAAGCCATGACCAATTGCTTCGTGTAGCAGTATAGCTGGCCAACCTGGCCCCAGAACCACTGGCATTTCTCCCGCAGGAGTTCCAATAGAATCCAAGTTGACAATCGCTTGTCTAAATGCCTCTTTTGCTGCTCCCTCCCAAAAATCGTTCTTCAAAAAATTTTCATATGTTTCTCTTCCCCCAGCACCGTAGCTCCCAGATTCCATCTTATTATTTTTTCCAACAACACATGAGATATTAAGACGAACTAGCGGGCGTATATCTGAGGCCTCTCTGCCATTTGCTCGCATTATCCGAACAGCTTGCCACGATCCAGCTAACGAGGCAGTTACTTGCTTAACTCGATTATCTAAACCCCTTACAAATTTATCAATGTCCTCTAAAACTTTTACTTTTTTAGAGAAAGGAATACTATCCAAAGGGTTGTCTTCACAATAGAGTTTTTGATTAGTTTTTGCTATTTCGTCGTTAACAGTTCCGTCATGTCCAGATTGCACGGAATTGACAGTTTTAGAAGCCCGCTTGATAGCTTTTTCTGTCAGCTCTGAAGAGTGGGCATAGGCTACTGTTTGATCGTGTATAGCTCTCAGTCCAAAGCCTTGATTCGTATCAAAGTTGGCACTTCTGAGAATTCCATCGTCAAAAATAAAACTTTCTGATTGTTCGTACTCAAAAAAAAGCTCCCCATCATCAGAGCGTCTTAAGGTATTAGAGAGTAAATCTTGTACAGAAGAATTACTCATTTCACTCTTATCAAAAAATAATTCTTCAGTGGTCTTTGAATCTGACATAATAGGCTGGACTCCGATACTTTGTGACTATTTACGATAACACCAGTGTGAATATAGTTGGCACTATTTAACCCTGCAAACAGTTATCTTGATTTAGACCTTTATTACTATTCGGGGCAGCCCCCTTTTGCCACTCTGCTACTTTTCATGCGCAATTTAAACTACTTATTAGTCTTTACAGTTCTTCGACTATATACTACGAAAAAATATGGTTGAACAAAAAGTAAACAATGAAAGCGAATTATCAGTAATAATTCCCGTTCACAATGAGGAAAACAATATTCTCAGTTTAACTGATGAAATATGTAAGGCGTTAGATGATTTGGTTAATTATGAGATTATTTATGTAGATGATGGAAGTACAGACGAAACCAGAGCTAAAATAATACAACTTACCTCTAGATTGGGAAATATAAGATTAGTCGAGCACGATATTAGGGGCGGTCAAAGTGCGGCACTTTACAACGGTGTTGTTGCAGCGAAGGGCTCCATAATAGCCACTATTGATGGAGATGGTCAGAATGACCCTGCTGACATACCAATACTGTTAAATATATTTCATTCAAATTTGTATGATAATCCAGTCCTAATGATTGTAGGTTGGCGAAAGGGAAGAAAGGATACAATTTTGAAGAGAGCTTCCTCAATGGTAGCTAATTTCATTAGATCAAGAATATTGGGTGATGCGGTCCCTGACACCGGTTGTGGATTAAAGGTGTTTAGCCGAGGTGATTTTTTGAGATTTCCAGCGTTTAAGAACATGCATCGTTTTTTACCCGCGTTGGCTATTCGAAGTGGGGGGGTTGTAATTTCTGAGGTGGTAAATCATAGAGAGAGAAAAGCTGGGATTTCTAAATATGGTACTTTTGATCGCCTCTGGGTAGGCATTGCAGACCTGTGTGGAGTAGCCTGGCTACTTCGCCGAAAATTTCCTGACATTAATCCCCGACAGTACAAAAGTGATAATTGAATTTAAATAGATAAAAAGATGTCTTTAAATTTTACAACAATCTTTAGAGGAATACTGCTGATTTGTTTTCTAATTGGTGCTGGTTTTGTTATTCAAAATTCTGACCTAAGTTCTGTTTTAAGCCGTGAATGGGTTGATACAAATGTAAGGTATACAGGAATTTACGGTCTATTTTTGTTCTTGTTATTGTCAATATTCTTGGTAACTTTAGGTTTTCCGCGGCAGATAATATCATTTTTTGGGGGCTATGCATTTGGTTTCATAGGTGGGTTTTATTTGGCACTTTTGTCGATGGTGGTTGGCTGTATAATCTGTTTTACCGTGGCGAGAGCCATTGGCCGGGATGTAGTGGTAAAGAAATTCCCCAGTAGCATAAAAAAGGCTGACTCTTTTCTAAAACATAATACCTTTATGATAGCCTTAATTATTAGGCTTCTGCCAGTTGGGAATAATTTTGCTACAAATTTGGCCGCAGGTATATCGAGTGCCAAACCTCTGCCCTTTTTCCTAGGTTCCACACTAGGCTATATTCCGCAAGTTATAATTTTTGCATTGTTAGGGAGTGGAATAACTATTGAGCCAGAATTTAGAATAACCCTAAGTGTTATACTATTTATCCTTTCAACGATACTAGGACTCTATCTTTGGCGAATTTATCAGAAGGATAAATAAATTTAACCAAAAATATAGCGGAATTGTTCATATATCTGCCTTAAATACATTTAAAGGGTTGACTGAGCCAAATTCACGACTAAATAGTTAGCAGTCTTATTGCGTGAGTGCCAACATTAGGCCTCACCTGTGATATATTTAACTTTGGAGGATAAAATGGGTTTCAAGCCTTTGCATGACCGGGTTCTAGTACGTCGCCTTGGAGAGGAAGACAAAACAGCCGGTGGAATTATAATACCTGACACAGCTCAGGAAAAGCCATCAGAAGGGAAAATAGTAGCGGTAGG
>PTLG01000215.1 GCA_002937995.1 Alphaproteobacteria bacterium MarineAlpha3_Bin7
AAAGAAAAATTCGAATCGGCCGCACCAAACTTTCCCAACGGATGTCATGCCTGTGAAGTTGAAGTCGATATTGAGACTGGTAAAATCGAAATCCTAAAATATGTTGGTGTAAGCGATGTTGGCAAGGTTATTAACCCGCTGCTTCTAAATGGACAAATATTTGGTGGAATTGGCCAAGGGGCTGGGCAGGTTCTCATGGAAGGTGTTCTTTACGATAAAGATACAGGGCAAATGGAGACTGGCTCCTTTCTAGATTATTCAATGCCTAGAGCGAGCGATTTTTGTTCCTTTGAGCTATCAGATAATCCTACTATTACAGAGGTAAATCCGATGGGAACAAAAGGTGCTGGCGAGGTTGGAACAGCCTGCGCAATGCCCGCAGTTGTTAATGCCGTTGTAGATGCTCTGTCTCCGCTTGGAATCACACACGTGGATATGCCTCTGACTTCTAAAAATATATGGGAAGCTATCCAAAGTTCCTGATGGCGGCTGCAGAATTTCACTAAACTGGTTCTGGAAGAAAAGAAATTGCCCAATTCTAAATCTATCCAGCCATATAAAATAAGAAGCTATTCAAAACTTTGGGCTTAGCACAATACTTGCACTAAGTCCTCCTAGTAAAAAACATTTTGTTGAAGCGTTTCTCGCTAAACGTGTCCATAGCTAAGCATTGCATCAGCTACCTTAACAAATCCTGCAACATTGGCTCCTGCTAAATAATTTACTGGTCCAGACTTAGACTCCCCATACTGCACACACGAATCATGAATGTCTTTCATCATATTTTCTAATAATTTTCTTAATTCGTCTTCACTCCAAGCTATGCGAGCGCTATTCTGGCTCATTTCTAGACCAGAAACACCTACTCCCCCAGCATTTACTGCTTTAGCAGGCCCGAACATAACTCCGCCATCTACAAAGGCGTCAACAGCATCTTGCTCACATGGCATATTTGCGGCCTCAGCAACGGCTTTCACCCCGTTCTTCATCAATATTTTGGCGTCTTTTCCATCAACTTCGTTTTGGGTTGCCGATGGAACAGCACAATCTCCCTCCACACCCCAAGGCCTTCCCTCACTAAAATCAATATTTTTAAACTCATCAGCGGCCTCAGATATCCGACCCCTGCGAACATTTTTAAGCTCTTTTACCCAATCGATCTGTTCTTGGGTAAAACCATCGGCACAGTAAACAAATCCTCCAGAATCAGATAGTGTCAAAGGCTTTGCCCCAAGCTGCAAACATTTTTCAGCTGCATGGGTAGCCACATTTCCAGAGCCAGATATTAATACTCGCTGACCTTCCATCGATTCTTTATGTTGTTCTAGCATATTGCGCAGAAAAAATATTGCCCCATAGCCAGTAGCCTCGGTTCTCATCTTCGAACCGCCAAACTCTATTCCCTTGCCAGTTAGTACTCCAACAAAACGATTTGTTATTCGTTTGTATTGTCCAAACATGTAGCCAATTTCTCTTCCACCAACACCTATGTCTCCAGCTGGAACGTCAGTATCTTCTCCAATATGACGATAAAGTTCTGTTATAAAGGACTGGCAAAAACGCATGACTTCATTGTCAGTCTTGCCTTTGGGGTTAAAATTTGAGCCACCCTTGCCCCCTCCCATTGGAAGTCCAGTCAGACTATTCTTAAAAGTCTGCTCAAATCCCAGAAATTTCAATATCGACTCGTTTACCGAAGGATGAAATCTAATTCCACCCTTATAAGGACCAATAGCAGAATTAAATTGAACTCGCCATCCACGATTAGTCCTAATACGCCCTTCGTCGTCCGTCCAAGGAACCCTGAATGAAATTACCCTTTCTGGCTCTGCCATTCTTTCAAGTATCTGATTCTCATGATACATAGGCTTGTCAGCAATATAGGGGAAAATAGTTGAGGCTACTTCGTAGACGGCCTGACAAAACTCCGGTTGGCCTGGATTTCTTTTCTCCACACCCTCCATATAACGCTGCAAATACTCTTTTGTTTTAGATCCAGTATGTGCTTTCGACATTTACTCCCCCTCCAATGTTTATCCCAAAGATACTATTTTTCTTAATCTAATTATTACAACACCGCAGTATAGTACATGTTTGTTTTTAATGAGCAATACTTTACCAAGTCATCTTTTAAATAGATTACAGTAGAAAAAACTACAGAAAGTGATCGACTTCAGCGAAAAAATGTCCAAAATATGGTGATATAAGATATAATGAAGTTGATAAGAGTATTGGTTGGTAATCTGACTAGTTGGTAAGTCTATGTTAGGAGTGTATTTCATGAGTTTACTTGGGCAAATTCGCAAAGTTTTTGGTTTAGGTCGCACCTTAGTTACACTAGCTATAGTCACTATTTTAGTCGGCTTTTGGTCAACCCCATCAATGTCAGAAGCGTTTAAATTAGGGCCAAAGAAATGTCAGGGTTGTCATAAAGCGGAATACACAGTCTGGGAAAAAAGCCCCCATGCAAAGTCTTTTAAAAAAATACATAAGTCAAAGAAAGCAAAGAAAATTGTAAAAGCTGTGGGCGGAAAGAGAATGAAAAAAGAAGCGCTTTGCGCTAATTGCCATTACACCAGTGTGAAAAAAGGGAAAAAATTTAAAATCGTGGCTGGACCAAGCTGTGAAAGTTGTCATGGTGCAGCTTCGGATTGGATAAACATACACAACGCTAAAAAACCCAAAGCCGAAAAAGTTGCTGCTGCTTCTGCAAAAGGGATGATTTGGCCCAGTCAACTATTCGACGTTGCTACAAATTGCAATAGTTGCCATGGACTCGCAAACCCTAAACTCAAAGGTGACAAAATCAAGGCGATGCTTGATTCTGGACATCCGATTAATCCAGACTTTGAACTAGTAAAGTATAGTCAAGGGATTGTCAGACACCGATTTTATCCACCTAAAGTTACTGAGAATCAGGTTATGAGCCCAGCTGGAATGTCTCGGATGTATGTAATTGGCCAAGCAGCAAATTTAGTAGCTGCAACCGGATCCCTATCTAAATCTTCCCACCCTGCATACCAGGCTGCGCAGAAAAAGAGAATTGCAACTGCCAAAGCTATACTGACAAAAATACCTGAGGCAGCTAAGCTTGTATCAGCCCCTACCAGGGACAATGGTAGGGCTCTCTGGGAGGCAATAAAGTCAAAAGACTTAACTAGTGTAGTCGGGGGTAAACTGCCAAAGGACTTTAAGTAAAACTCGGTTATTTTGAATAACTCATAATTTACTTGGTAGGTTTTTATGGCTGATCAAGACGAGCAAATTTTACAATCCTCCGATGAAACTACTATGGCTCGGCCGCAGAGATGGGCTCAGCCGTTTGACCCAGATATGTCCGATGCAGATGTTGAGTCTCTAACCAAAAACGCTTTGTTCAAGGACGTAGACGCTACCAAGTTTCCAAAACATATTCCTTTTGAGGGAATACTTAGAAACGATACTCGTATTGTAAAGTTCAGCCCAGGTGAAATTGTGGTAAGAGAAGG
>PTLG01000216.1 GCA_002937995.1 Alphaproteobacteria bacterium MarineAlpha3_Bin7
CTTACAAGGGAAGCAAAAAGACTTCTGTATCTTATACTGGGCAAATCGCTCGGCATACTTTGCATGACTCGATTAAAAGTTTAGCTGGAAAAGGCAATGGAAGTCCAAATCCTGCGCTTAAGGCTAAGATGATGTCCTACTATGGTAAGGCCAAAAATCGTCCTATAATCGCCCCATCGGGCAATGCAAATTATCCAATTGTTGAGACAAATGTTGATCAGCTCAGCAAAGGTAAAAACCTATCTGGAAAAACGTTTAAAGGTGCCATAGCCGGGATGCCTAACCAAATGAAAGGTCCAGATCTAATTAAATTTTGGATTGGTAAAGCCTCTAGTGCTAATAAGGGACAGGATAAAACTAATGGCTACGATTATCCCCAGTTGATTTCTAAGTTTATTATGGGTGCTGTTTTCTACAATCAAGCAGTAGATAACTATCTCGATGAAAAAATGGGGGCTAATAACAAGCCTAATGGTAAGCCTTATAAGAAAGGTGCTGCTTACACGGGAAAGGAACATTGTTGGGATGAGGCATGGGGTTATTTTGGTGCTCCAGCACATGTACTTACTTTAAATCCTAAGCAGGTTTACGAGATAGCCAAGAAAGGTTCAAAATCTAAACCAAAGAGCAATGCACTAAAATATGCGGACTATAACAAGGATGGGAAAGTGAGTTTATACACCGAACATACTCATGCCCCGGCATATTATGCAGCAGCTTTTGATAAATCTGGAAAAACTAGCTATACCAAAAATATATCTAAAGCCTTTTTGGATGGTCGAAAATTAATTACCAGTGCCAATGGAGCTAATCTCACTAATTCCCAGCGTTCTGCCTTAATGGGATACGTGGGTATTATTGAGTCCAATTGGGAAAAAACTTTGGCTGAGGCAGTTTTTAAATATGCTGGGTCTGTATACAAGGATCTGAAAAAAATTAAAGCTTCACCGTCACCAAAGGCACTCAAGAATTATATTAAGCATTGGGGTGAACTGAAGGGTTTTAGTCTTTCGCTTCAAACTGGTAGAAAAAATCTTGGTGAGACTGCGGTAAAACTAAATCGATTAATTGGATTTGGCCCTGTAATGCCTAATTCTAGCCAGGTTACAGACATTGATAGCCAGGGTAATTACGTAAAAAGTCAGTCTAATGGTCTTGATGAGTATATGGTTCATATGCTTAAGGTTCAAAAGCTAATGATTGATAAAATGGGAGTAGTTGCTCGAAACAACGACGCCGTTGCAAGCTTGGGGGCAATGATAAAAAGCCTTGGAAGCGGTGCAGCTGCTGAAAACGACTAAAGCTAAAGATCCAGGTCAAGTCAAAGTAATTGGCTTGACCTGGTAACTTTGGAAACTGTTTTTGCCAATGGAACAAATAATCGAATGGCTAATTCACGAGTACCTGACAGGGTTGCTCGACTCTCTTGTAAGTCCAACCAAGAGAGTTTCTGTTGTCTATTTGTTATCCGCAATAACAATCATGATAATTTGGTTTGCCGTTCTTTCCATAAATAAAACTGAGAAAAAGTTTAGTCTTAATGTTGTAAAATTCTTTTCGCCGCAAATATGGTTATCTAAGTCAGCAAAAGCAGACTATGGGCTTTTACTAATTAATAGGCTTGTGATAGCGCTGGCTACACCAGTTTTCTTGTCCAAAATTTTTGTTACTACACTATTGTTTTATTTTTTCCAAAAACACCTAGGCAGCATGTCGGCTATACTTTCAGAATCACCAGTTATAGTTGCTACAGTGTCCTACACAATTTTTCTATTTATATTAGATGACTTTTCTCGCTATATCACCCATAGGGCACTCCATCAAATTCCTATATTGTGGGCATTCCATAAGGTTCACCATACTGCTGAACACCTTACCCCATTCACCGTTTTTAGAACCCACCCAGTAGAAGCATGGATTTTTTCGATCCGAAGTGCTTTGGTACAGGGTATTGCAATTTCAACCTTTGTATTTCTATTCGGATCAAAAATAGATTTATTGTCTATCTATGGTGTAAATATATTTCTTTTTATATTTAATCTCGCAGGTGCAAATTTAAGACATTCTAATGTTCCGCTTTCTTATGGTAGGTATTTTGAAAAAATATTTATTTCTCCTGCCCAACATCAAATACATCACTCAAAGGCAAAAGAACATGAAAACAAAAATTACGGAGTAGTGCTTGCAACATGGGATTTACTAGGAAAAAGTTTATATCTTTCAAAAGCAGATCAAATTTTAAATTATGGAGTTTCTGGAGTTATGAGAAATAGGATACATTCACTAACTTACCTTTATTTTAATCCTATTAAGGAAGCTATATCAGGTGTTAGTTATTCAACTAGACTTTTATTACACCCTATTAGAAATCTGTTTCGAACTGTCGTTAATTTTATAGCGCCAAGATTTGCAAAAATGTTGGTTTTAATAGCTTTAGCGGTCGGAACTTTTTTCCCTTCAGATGCAAAATCACAGGAAATTAATATATACTCTCATCGGCAGCCATTCCTAATAAATCCATTTATCAAGGCCTTTGAGGATGCCACAGGCATCAAATCCAATATAGTATTTTCTTCAAAGGGACTGGCTCAGCGAATGCTAGCCGAAGGCAAAAGAAGTCCCGCTGACGTGATTTTGACCGTAGATATATCTAGATTGCATGTTTATGCGGATAAAAATCTTTTATCACCAATTAACTCCGACATTTTGTTTAAAAATATACCATCTCATCTTCGGGATTCAAAAAATAGGTGGTTTGGCTTATCAAAGAGGGCCCGCATAGTTGCAGTATCAAGCAAAAGAGTAAATTTAAAGAATTTGAGGCGAATTGAAGACTTAGCTTTACCACGTTGGAAGGGAAGAATTTGCACTAGACCAGGAAGTCACGTTTATAATCGAGCTTTGCTGGCCTCAATTATAGCGGCACATGGTCAAGAGGAAGCTGCCAATTGGGCTAGAGGATTGGTATCAAATTTGGCTCGCAGGCCTCAAGGAAATGACCGTGCGCAAGTGAAGGCAATTTTTCAAGGGGTATGCGATATAGCAATTATTAACAGTTATTATTTTGGTAAGTTGAGAAACTCTGGTGTCCCAGAGCAGAGAGAATGGACGCGAGATATAAAAATCGTTTTTACAAATCAAAATGATAGAGGAAATCATATCAACATATCTGGAGGTGGCGTTGCCAAGTATTCAAAAAACAAGGAACTTGCTGTAAAATTTTTAGAATTTCTGAGTGGTGAGAGAGCTCAAAAATTGTATACTCAGGTCAACTTTGAATTTCCCAGTAATACACAGGTGGAATATAGTGATGAACTCCGTTCTTGGGGGTCATTTAAGGAAGATAAGCTGCCAATAGGAGTGATAGCGAAATTAGCACCCCGAGCACAAATAATCATAGACCAAGTTGGTTGGTGACAAACACATCTATAATTGGAGCTTTCCCAAAATTATTTATACCCGATAC
>PTLG01000217.1 GCA_002937995.1 Alphaproteobacteria bacterium MarineAlpha3_Bin7
TTTAAATCATGACTAGCATTTGGGGATTAGTTTGGGCGTGTGTTTCCACCTCACTTGGTGGTACGACTGTTGTTTTCACAAGAATGATAATGGCAGAAACCACCCCGCTGTCACTTACCTTTGCCCGTTACGGTATTGCTCTGATTATATTGTTTGCACTCTTTCTTTTAAGAAAAGAGTTTATAAAATTTAGTAGAAAAGACCTGATGGGGCTTAGTATTATAGCAATTTTTATGTATGCTGGGTTCCCCTTTTGCTTTGCCCAAGCACTAGAATACACTACTGCGGTTAGGGGCGGATTAATATTTGGCACCATGCCACTTATTACGATGTGCTTAGCAAGTATATTTAGAATCGAAAAGATGAACCTCAGAAAAATTATTGCTGTGATTATGGCAATTGTCGGCACGAGCATAGTTCTAGGCGAAAATGTAACACCCTTAGCTCCTGACGCCATAAAGGGAGATATTTATATGTTTTTAGGTATGTTATCAGTCTCTATCTTTAATGTTTCTGCTAGAAAGTACCTAGTTAGTTATGGAAATCTAGCCGTAATGTCATACACAATGTTGGTTGGTATATTATTATTGTTATTACTAGCAATAAATTTTGAAAAACCCTTTGATGGCGCTCTAGATTTTAGTATTAGCGGCTGGTGGTTATTAGCTCTTTTGTCTATTCCAGGCGGAGCTTTAATGATTTATGCATGGGGTGAGGCACTCAAAACAATTACTCCTACACAGGCCACCATTACGGTTGGACTAAATCCTGTAACAGCAATATGTTTAGCTGCAATACTTTTGGGTGAGCCAATAACCACAAACGTTATTTTTGGTTTTGTTTTTAATTTTTCAGCCATACTGCTTATTAGCTATAAAAAACAAAATCCAACAAATATAAAGTCACCCGCTTAGGTATCAAAATGAAAATCAACACCCCAGTTCTTGGTATTATTTTTATGTGTTGCGCCCTATCACTTAATGCCGTCAAAGATGGACTTGCAAAACTGTTGGACGGCTATTATTCCCCACTATTTTTAGTTTGGTTACACTTAATCTTTAGTTGCTTGATCCTTATACCGATAGTTTGGACCAAATATGGTAAATCCATCTTGTTCCCAAGGCCTATCTTGCTTCAGGTAGTAAGAAGTATGGTATTCGTTATTGGTATAAGTTTTTTTTATTGGTCCCTAGAATATATCCCGCTAGCTGACACTACCTCAATGATCTTCATAGCTCCTATTCTGGTAACCGCTTTGTCACCTTGGCTATTAAATGAGAAAACTGATTTTCAAAGGGTCTTAGCCGTTGTCTTTGGTTTTGCTGGCGTATTAATCATACTGCGTCCAGAATTTTCGGGAGAACGGATAGGCTATTTCTTGGCTTTAACTGGGGCATTGGGAATAGGTCTATTTTATATAGCAAATAGAAAATTAGCAAAATCACAGCCCCAACTGGTTGCTGTCATGTATACTGCCATCATTGGAACAATTGTTCTGACGCCCCTTTTACCTTATTTATTTAAGGAACCCCGTGTTCAAGATAGTATAATCTTGCTATCTTTTGTATCTCTAGCCACCATAGGACAAATTTTGATGATATCTGCCTTTAGTTTTGCCCAGGCAAGCGTACTTGCCCCATTCCAATATATGCAGTTACTATCAGCTATAGTATTCGGGCTTTTGGTATTTGATGCTTTTCCTGATATTTATACCCTTACTGGAGCATCCATGCTTATTACAGCCGGATTATTCATAACTTATAGGGAAAACAAAATTAGAGTAGGGATAAATTAAAAATGGATTTTTCATTACCAGAAGAAGTCGAAAACTATAGAAATAAACTTCGCGAATTTGTTCAACAAAATATCCTACCGCTAGAAAATGATCAAAGTAATTTTGATAAACATGAAATGATTTCCGAGGAGGCATTAGAGATACTTCGTCGAAAAGCAAAGCAGGAGGGCTTATGGGCTTTGCAAATGTCAACTGAACTTGGGGGTGGAGGGCTTAATAATGTGGGCATGGCAGCTTGTTACGAAGAGATGGCTCGCTCTCCGTTCGGACCAGTTGTCTTTAATTCAGCTGCTCCCGACGACGGTAATATGATGGTCTTAGACAAAATATTAGCGGACCATCTTAAACCGGAATGGCTACAACCAATTATTGATGGGAAGGTTCGCTCCAGTATAGCTATGACCGAACCCATGCCAGGTGCTGGTTCCGATCCATCCGCAATGCTCACAACAGCAACCAAAGATGGAAACTCCTGGAAAATTTATGGCAAAAAACATTATATTACCGGTGCCCAAGGAGCTGGCATTTTTATATTAATTGCAAAAACCTCTGAAGATAAACGAAAGGGGCTTACGGCATTTTTATTCAAGTCTGACCAGCCTGGCTGGAAAATTGATAGAAGAATACCTATTATGGGGCCTGAAGAGCATGGTGGCCATTGCGAAATTAGTTTTGACGGACTCCAAATTCCTGATGAACACAGATTACTCGAGGTTGGAGATGGGTTAAAAGTCACCCAAATGCGTCTTGGTAGGGCGCGTTTAACCCACTGCATGCGATGGCTGGGAATGTCGAAGCGAGCTCTGGAAGTAGCATCTGAATATATTCAAGAACGAGAGAGTTTTGGGGAAAAATTAATAGACCACGAAGGCGTCCAATGGATGATCGGAGAAGCCGCAATGGAAATTCAAATAGGCCGTCTATTAACAATGCATGCAGCATGGATGATTGACCAAGGCGACTTTGCCAGAAAAGAAATTTCCATGGCAAAAGTGCAAGTAGCCGATACTCTTCAAAAGGCAGTTGATACGGCTATCCAATTATGTGGTGCCCGAGGATACTCAAAAGATACAATTCTTGAATGGATATATCGTTATTCAAGACAAGCTCGGTTGGTTGACGGAGCTTCAGAAGTACATAAAATGGTACTATCAAAATTTCATGCTAACGAGGGCTCAACTTTCTGGTCGTGGGGAGCTAGCTAATATATCCGAGACTATGCATAAGAAATTCTGTTCACAACTTGCTGACTATCTTGCCGAAGAGTCACGTGCGAACTCTGTTAACGTTGTAGAGCTAACAAAACTCAGCTACGGCGCAATTCAGGAAAATTGGTTTGTTTTGGCAGACTTTTCCAACGGAATATTTGAAGGTTCCCAAAAATTTTGTTTGAGGATGGATGCTCCTACTTCCATAGATGATAGCCACAAACGACATGAGGAATTTTTTCTTTTAAAACTCGCATTTGAAGAAGGGGTTCGCGTTCCGGAACCTATTTTTTTCTGCAGAGACTCCTCCATACTGGGTAGGG
>PTLG01000218.1 GCA_002937995.1 Alphaproteobacteria bacterium MarineAlpha3_Bin7
AATAAACCAACATATTTTTGACTCCCTACAACTATAACTTGTGGTGGATCACTTAGACTCCTTATTGAGCCCTGTATAGCCTCAAACAGATCTTCTGTAACAAAGCATATACGAGCACCAGAATCTTCAATAGAATAAGCAAACTCTTTTGCATGAAGTTTTGCATTCATAGGAACAGTAATTGCTCCAATGTGCCAGGAAGCAAAAAGTATATCACTATACTCTACACAATTATTCATAGCTAAAGCTACACGATGGCCGGCCTTAACCTTAACTCTATCCTTTAACCCGCCAGCTAAACGAGCAACCCGGTTTGCCTTATCAAGGTATGTTGAATTAAACTCACTTCCAAGAGCAATAGCCCACCTATTCGGATAAAGTTTACTCGTTTTAATAAGTAAAGACGCTATATTCATCTTTTACTCTCTCTTGATAGGTTAACATATTAAAATTTACTGCTGCCTGCGAGCACAATTATATAGCTACCTGCTGAATGAGGGTGGCCAGTTCACTTCATTGTTATTTTATAAATATAGAGCTAGTCTACTATAATTCATTTTTTAAATCTAGTTAGAGAATTATTTGATATGGGAGAAATACTTATAAAGTACGGTACTATTTTGTCTATGGATGACAAAATGTGAGATATACGGCATGGAGAATAAAAAACTTTGCTTTTGCGCTCAGGGCGAAGGATCCTAAGAGGTATTAATATTATTTTATAACGATACGTAACCAGCTGCTCAAAATAAAATTTGGCTAATTAGGGTTGAAAAAATAAGTTAAAGGACCATTTATGGTACTAAAATACAAAATAATTCAAACAAGCAATTATATATGGGATTCAAAGGTAAATGACTGACACAAAATCTGAGAGCAAAAAGACAGATAAAAAAAAGTCCTCTGAAGGTACAAAAACAAGTGATACCGAAACAAAGGATACTAGTAGCTCAAAAAATACACAGGCTCCAGCCAGAACTACTAGCTATTTTTCTAGCGTATCTACTGATGACTATAGAGAGGGGTGGAAAACAATTTTTTCTGATGGCCAGAAAAAAACAAGGAAGAAGAGCTCTGAATTTACTAAATCCACAAAGAAAAAAGATACAAAATCTTTTACAATTAGACTATCTGATGATGTTTTAAATAGTGAACTAAGAACTCTATTAAAAGAGGCTATAAGGAAACAAGCTAAAAAGAATAAATTGAGCCTTAGTCCTGAGTTTAAAAAACCCAGAGCAAAACTTACGATAAATTGTACGATTAAAAAATGAGAGGAACCTAATAATTGTAAATAATAGAATAAAATGGAATAAGAATGATGATAGTTGTCAAGTCGGTGACGTATTAATAAGAAGAATTGTCGACCTAGAGAATGTTCCCTTTCTTCCCACTCTAATATTTCCTGATGCAGAAAAAGAAGAATTCCACAGCAGCGCAAAATTACTAGGTAAACGGCATTTTTCGGATGACCTATCAAAACTACTTCTAAGTTTTCACTCATTTCTTATACAGACGACTAAGGCTAATATACTGGTTGATACATGCTGTGGTAATGACAAGGACCGACCAACCAGACCCTTTTGGGATATGAGGCGCGGGCCCTTTTTAGAAAACTTATCAAAAGTAAATATTAAACCCGAAGATATAGATTTTGTAATGTGCACTCATCTTCACGCAGACCATATTGGCTGGAATACTAAATTGGAAAATGGCACATGGAAACCAACCTTTCCAAATGCAGAATATCTTTTTGCAGAAAAAGAATTTAGGTTTTGGAGAGATACTATAGAGGCTAATCCACTTGAGAAATTTCTATATGGTGCATATGACGATAGCATTTTGCCAGTAATTTCTTCTGGGCAAGCTAAAATTGTAAGAAACGATCATGATTTAGGCTCGGGTATTTTTATGGAACCAGCCTTTGGCCATACCCCTGGAAATATTATGGTTAACGTGTTATCAAATAATTTTCATGCTAAATTATGCGGAGATGTTCTTCATCACCCTATTCAACTATTCTACCCTAAATGGTATACAAATTTTTGTTCAGATCCTCAGAAGGCCGTGAATACACGCCTTAATTTCCTTAAAAATTGTGCAAACACCAACACCATAGTACTACCTGCACATTTCCAACCGTATCATTATGGAAAAATAGAAAGCGATGAAAATTCATACATAATGAATATAGGCTAGGTAAAAAATGAGGCTAAAAAATAACTAAGATTAATATATTAGTAATGAATTTTAACGAAATTAGTCTCTTTCTAGGTGAGATAGTAATGCGTTATTCGATTGAAATTCAGACGACAACAATGGAATGGGTTATTTTTGATACTATTCACTTTTTGATGTTACCAAGACGATTTAAGTCACAAAACGAAGCCTACTTAGAGGTCCAACGACTTAGTAAAATAAGCCAAAGGTACAGCCCCACATCTCAAAAAATTAGTTACGCACTCTAGAAAAAAAGCTAATTACCAGCCCCATTAAAAATTTATCCCTTAAAATTTTACTTTATTCACTTCCTATCTTTAGACGTTGATTCAATAAACATTAAGAGCTATCCATAAAATATAAAAAAGGCAGGATGAATTGCAGCCGGATTCAAAAAATTCGTGGTCGCTAGTTCTTATGATAATCGCTACGGGTATCGCAGCAGCCTTATTTATTGGTAAGGCTCCTCCCTCTCTCCCACACATTAGGGAAGAATTGGGTATCTCACTTTTTACGGCCGGTTGGGTGGCATCTGTCTTTCATATATTGGGAGCAGTTTTTGGACTGTTTGCTGGGCTTCTAGCTGACCGACTAGGCCCAGAAAAAGTTATTATGGGTTCCCTAATTGTCCTAATCTTGGGTGCCCTATTGGGAAGCTGGGCAAATAGTGCAGAACTATTATTATTTTCCAGGGTACTAGAGGGAGCAGGGTACGCTGCAACATTTGTATCAGCACCTTCCCTCATTGCTATAAATTCTCCCCCCAAAAACAGAGCTGCCGCGGTTAGTTTGTGGAGTAGCACAACACCAATTGGAATGACGATAGCATTAATTTTTTCTCCTTTAATGATTGAAGTTTATGGTTGGAGGGCAAACTGGTTTTTAACGGCTGCGATAGCTACTTTATTTTTGCTTATATTCTCTTCATGGATACTTCCACGATTAACTCCTGTTCCAAGATCAAATAGAGGAAGCTTAGAAAATATTAAACTTGTTACGATATCACCAGGCCCATGGTTACTAGCTATTATTTTTATGAATTATACATTTCAGTGGGTAACTATGATGGTATGGCTGCCAACTTTTGGTATAGAAG
>PTLG01000219.1 GCA_002937995.1 Alphaproteobacteria bacterium MarineAlpha3_Bin7
GCTTCTGCTTCAGCGATTTTTTCTCTCATTCCACCTTTGCGAGATTCCGTTTTTATGGGGAGACTTGACTGTGTTATCGGGCAAACCCGCATACACTCATAACAAAGTGACAACAGTTCACCGGCACCAATTGATAATTTATACCAAATCATTTGGTTTTCGGGTGAGTGAACTGCCATTCCTCGTTCGATAGGATCTTTCGCGTCCATCATATCTAGCAAAATATTTGGTATTGCCTCATATTGCTGTGACATAGCTGCACAGGCATGAGCATCATAATGCATCTCCTTGAGTTTTCCTTCCTCATCTACAGAGCCACTCAAACAATCGACGGGACAAAATTTCATACACGGAGTCTGGCCAGTTTGGGCATGCAGTTTAACACATGACGGGTGAGGGCAAGGGTTTTCCTCCATGGGGGCGTCTGGTGGTACTTCTAATTCTGTAAATACAGATGCATAATACATCATACCAAACTCTGGGTGGAGCAATATATCTCCCGCCATGGACCTAGCACCTATACCAGCTACTTCAGCATGAAGCTTGAGACTTTGTAAGGGGGTTCTGGCGCCTTTTTCTGGATCCATATCTGGCGGACAAAAAATAGATCTAGCCCCAAATTTCTTTTCTATCATAAAGGCCAAACCATAGGCTATCCGATACGCCATAGTTTCCGTATCACCTATATAAGCGAGGGTTTTAGCATTTGCTGCCCAAGAACCCTTAGTTCCCCCACCCACACCAAGACTGATCACCGATTTCACTCTCGGCATCAAGGCCTTGGGGCCATAACCGTCTGGTGCGATTTTTTCCAAAACTTCAACATCAGCAACACCAAAAGCAAGGGCACCCTTTTTCTTTACGTAGGTGTGCATTGCCTCCTTAGCTGACGCTGAATTAACTTTATCCATTTCCCTACCCAATCAATAACCGTAATATTATCAGAAAGTAGAAAATTTTTAACTACGCAACAACCATAGTTTTTATTTAATCTGTATTTATCTAGCGAAAATCCAATAATTATAAAAAATCAACACAACATTAGTAATTTGTATTTAAGCTTCATCTGATAAGAAAGACACTATTCAAATGACTGAAAAAAGCCGTCATCTTTAAGTGTTTTGGCTTAAGATAAGTTACAACGGTTAAAAAAAATGAACACAGGTAACAATATAACTGAAAAGCCAACAATATTAGCTGTTGACGACAACCCTTCAAGTTTTGATCAAATAAGTAATACTTTTCGGGACTCAGCATCAATTCTATCTGCTGTTAATTATCAAAACGGGATGGAAATAGCAGAAAACGAGCAACCAGACTTAATTTTATTAAATGAAAAAATTAAGGAATCAGATGGCCTTGAAGTATGTTTAGCTTTGCAAAAAAGTCCGGAAACTAGGAATATTCCCATAATAATTATGTCCAATAGCAGTGAAAACAGTAACGAGGCAGAGTCCATTAATGCTGGAGCAGTTGACTTCATTTTCAAGCCATTAAATGAAGGTATTTTAAAAGCTAGAGTTGAAAATCAGCTTCGGCAGAAAAATAATTTGGATTTCTTAAAAACACTATCTTCAATTGACGCTCTAACGGAAATACCTAACCGCCGTTTCTTTGATGAACGTCTTGACCAAGAATGGAAGAGGGCGACGCGAGAGAGATACTCTATTTCATTACTTATGATAGATATAGATCACTTTAAGTCCTACAATGATACATATGGGCACCTACAGGGTGACGAATGTCTAAAAACAGTTGCCAGAAACCTTTCCCAAAATCTCTGGAGGTCATCAGACATAATTACAAGATACGGAGGGGAAGAATTTGCAGTTATACTGCCAGGCACACCCTCATATTCTGCTCTAAACGTAGCTAAGAGGCTTTGGGAGAGTATATCGGCGCTAGAAATTGAACACTCCAGCTCTCTAAGCGTCGGACATCTAACCGTAAGCATTGGATTAGCTACTCTTAGCCCAAACGAAAAAACAAAACCCCATCAACTTATCGAATTAGCAGATAAAAACCTATACAAATCAAAAACAGATGGCAGAAATCGTGTGACAGGATAGCCCAATTTATGCTTTACACGGCTATCACTCAATCAATTAACTATTTTCCAAACGAACGGTAGTGCCAAGCCAGAAATAGGACTGCTATCCCAAAGGCCACCCAATGCACCCAAACAATTGTTACAAGTATCAGAAAAGCTAACACTAACCGTAAAACAACTTCCCAAGCTGGCAATCTCCTTTGGTCAAAGGCAAGCGTTGCGCTTGATACAAGATATATAACAACTAAAAGCCTGATTATTGCAGAGCTAAACTCCATAAAGTCAAACTTAACACCACTTTCTTCTACCAATAAAAGAACAGGATAAAAGGCAAAAACAAAAGGTACTATAAACTTTACTAAACCTATTCTTAAAGCAAAAACAGCCGTTCTCAGCGGTGGCGCCTCGGCAATAGATGCCGCCGCATATGCCGCCACAGCTACTGGTGGAGTTATTGAAGACGCAACACCATAATATAAAACGAACAAATGGGCGACCAGCTCAGATATACCTAAATTTTGAATAGAGGGACCCATGATTAAAATTATCGTCAAATAGGCTGGCAAAGTTGGCATACCCATTCCCATCATTAAAGCCGCAATACCTGCAATTAACAAAACGGGGAACAAGTGCGCTCCCGCCATTTGATTTAGAACCTGGGCAAAATCATTTGGTAGGCCCGTTGTTCCAAGAACAGCAACTATTATCCCGACAACTCCGATCGCCATTAACAGGTGTCCGAATGTTTCTCCCCCTTTAGCTAATGCTAGGAGAATTTTGTAGGGTTTTTTTCGTATCTCAGGATTAAGAAACGAAAGAGGAACAATGGTGTATAAGGCCAAAAGCCCAGATCCCGCCGCAGAAAATCCGCTTAATAGTGCAAGTATAACTATTCCAATAGGGACAAAAACCATGATTAGATTTATAAAATCCTGGGCGTTTACGGCTAAATCCTCTTCCATATCTGGGACTGCCTCTATGCCTAATCTCCTGGCTTCAAAAATTACTGATGTGAACAAACTGGCATAGTAGGCTAGAGCTGGTATTAACGCCGCCAAAATAATGGTGAGATAAGAAATGCCAGTAAAATCCGCCATCACAAGAGCCGCCGCTCCCATTATTGGGGGCATGATTTGGCCTGCACTTGAAGCAGTAGCCTCAACTCCGCCAGCGAACGCTGGTTGAAAGCCTCGCCTTTTAATCATGGGGATGGTTAATACCCCTGTCGCAACGACATTAGTAACGGCGCCTCCCGACATTGTTC
>PTLG01000022.1 GCA_002937995.1 Alphaproteobacteria bacterium MarineAlpha3_Bin7
GAATTCTCAAATGCTGTTTGTGCGTCTTGCTTTGAAACTGTTAGGTGGTTCAGCGCTTCATTTAGTTGTTTCAAAATCACCGAAAGTTTGTCGCGATGTTTGTCCAAGTTATTTAGCAGTTGTTCTAGCTCTTGCTCCACCTCACTTGATAGGATTGCTTTATTGGGATTGTTCTCTAACACTTTTATTTTTTCCTTAGCTTGCTCTAAATTACTAGATTGCTGTCTTATCCTATCCGTTAGAAAATGTTTTCGCTGCTCCGATTGAAAGGCAGTGGCTTCGGCGGAGGCCAATTCGCTCATGTGTTTTCTAGCGCTATCTTCCATTTGTTCAAGATTGGCCTCAGCTAGTTCTAGTGTTTTTTGCGTATCACTAAGTGTTTTTATTTCGGCATCATTTTCTATCTTGAGGAGTGATATCTCACTTTCTAAACTTTCTATAGCTACTTTACTGTCCGTCAGTAAGTTTGTTTCTCTTTCCATATCATGATTGGTTTCTATTAACCTATCCTTCAATTCTTTTCTTGAGGTTAAGATTCTTTCTTCCTCTTTTTCAATATTTTCCAGCTCTATGGTAAGTCGTTGTAAATTTCCGACCGCATTTGCATCATCCTGTCTGAGGTTGGGTATACCACTAGAAGCTTCAGCTTGAGATGTGGCGGCCATTGTGGCCTCTTTCGTTGCCTCTTCCACTAATTTGCTACTGTCGCTCAACTCAGAAGAAATTTGTTTTAAGTCAATTTCAGCATCGTTCCATTTTATCAAAAAGTAAGTAGCCTGAGCTTTCCTAATATGATCGTTTAACTTTGAATATCTAGTAGCCTGACGGGCCTGTTTTTTTAGACCTCTCATTTGTTCTTCCAATGTTTCAAGAATATCGTCAAGCCTTGTTAGGTTGGTCTCGGCTCCGTTTAGGCGGAGCTCTGCTTCATGTCTTCGCGAATGTAATCCTGTTATACCGGCCGCTTCCTCAAGTAATTTTCGTCTATCCGTTGGTTTTGCGCTAATAATTTGACCGATGTGGCCTTGCCCCACCAAGGCAGTTGATCTAGCTCCAGAGGCTTGGTCTGCAAAAAGCAAATGAACGTCTCGAGCTCGGACCTCTCTAGAATTAATTTTGAAAGTTGACCCCTTTTCTCTTTCAATTTTTCGCACAATCTCAAGTTCTGGAAATTCATTAAATTGGCTAGGAGCGGTACCATCTGTATTGTCCAGCTCAAGTGCAACTTCTGCAATGTTTCTTGCTGGCCTACCGGATGTCCCAGAAAAAATAACATCATCCATTCCTCCGCCACGCATTTGGCGAGCTGAAGTTTCACCCATTACCCATTTCATTGCTTCAACAAGGTTGGATTTTCCGCATCCGTTTGGACCAACAATCCCAGTTATACCCGGTTCAATCAATAATTCTGTTGGGTCTACAAAAGATTTAAAACCTGCTAGCCGGAGTTTAGTAAACTGCACCTATTCTATGTCCTTTTTTGAGACAAAGTTGAAATTAAATTATCGCCAATATTCTTACTTACTTTTGACTTTTTTGAGTAATTTATCAAAAATTTCTCTGTAGTCTTCAATTTTCAGCCCACTCTCAATTTTTTCGCCATTAACTATCAACGTTGGAGTTGACTCGATGTTAAATTTTTTACTACCCTCCTCACGCAATCTCATCACACTTTCATAAGCGACTTTGCTATTGATGCATTGGTTAACAGTTTCTAATGACATTCCAGCAATCCGCCCAATATTTGCGAGCGCCTGTCTGGGGTTTTGTGAATTACGCCAGTTATCCTGGGTTTCAAACATTATCTTAACTATACCAAAATATCTTGTCTTAGGTGCGCACCTTGCAATCATTGAAGCAGCCAAGGCTAGTTGGTCGGTGGGGAAGTCCCTATATATCAATTTTGCTTTTCCAGTATCCACATATTCCTTTTTTATCTTGACCCAGGGGCCGTTATGAAACTTTGCACAATGCGGACACGTTAGGGAGGCATATTCGATTAATTCTATTGGAGCCTTAGATTGGCCAAGAATTCTCTCAGATGAAATTACTGAGTCTGGCGGCAAGGACTGGGAATAAGCAAGGTTCCCGTATAGAAAAATTTTAAGGAAAATAAAAACCAATAATACTTTAAAAAAAAGCCTTATATCAATATATGCACTCAATTTTTTCTCCTAGACGCAATATGTAGTTAAAATATAAAGTGCTTGATACATATCTTCAAGTTATCTGGTGATTTAATACATTATTTTTTTATTATTGCTGTTCCTAGTGCTGCCAAGGCCACCCTTAGATCAGGGTCTTTTATTGAGTTAAGTTTTCTCTCTAATTCTATTTTATCGGTCTTTGCAATATTTCTAATTTTACTAGGTAATTTTCTCTCAGGGCTAGGTATTGGGCCCTGAATTATTTTGATTCGCCCTATGGCTCTAAATCCGAAATAGGTGTTTATTTTATTTATGATTTGTTTTTCCACGTATTGGATCTCAAGGGCTACCGAGGAGCTGTTAACTCGAAGAAGAAGCACTCCATCAAGATTAGAATTACTGTTATAGCTGATCTTTTGAGGGATAATGTTTTGTGCAAGCTTGTTGCCCACAATATTTACCCAGTTATTTATTATTTCAGAATTGCCAAACCCCTTTTTACTAATCAGCGGCTTCACAATTTTTGTGACATTAGTTCCAATTGTCTTAAAACTTCTTCTTGGAATGGTCATCTAGTAAAGTTAGCTCAGTTAAAGTTGAAACAAATATTTTCGAAATTAGAAAATATGATAACCTAGTCCAGTTATGGTTGCTACTTCTTTATCACCAGCAAATCTTATTTTAGATTGGTTTGACCTAAATCAAAGATCCTTTCCCTGGCGAGCTACTGGCGGCGAAAATCCAAACAGTTATTGGGTTTGGTTGAGTGAGATTATGCTGCAGCAAACAAACACAACTACGGTTCAGCCATATTTTCTTGATTTCATAAAGAGATGGCCAACGGTTAATGACCTGGCCTCGGCGAAGCTTGACCAAGTGCTGCATGCTTGGCAGGGGCTTGGATATTATGCTAGGGCACGAAATCTTCACAAATGTGCGAAAATAATTGTAGAGGAATTTAATGGTGAGTTTCCTGACGACGAAAAAAAATTGCTCAGTCTCCCTGGAATTGGGCCCTACACGGCAGCGGCAATCTCGGCAATTGTATTCGAGTTTAATGCAACTCCTGTTGACGGTAATGTGGAGAGAGTTATGGCGAGGTTAAATAATGTTACAAAACCACTTCCTTTGGTTAAAGGGGAACTCATAGCTCTTGCCAAAAATTCTACACCCCAAAAAAGATTTGGAGATTATGCGCAAGCAGTAATGGATCTGGGAGCAACGGTGTGTGTCCCAAAAAAACCTAAATGTTCTATATGTCCATGTAAATCTATCTGTATAGGTTTTAAGGCTGGAAACCCAGAGAAACTCCCTCAGCGCTCTCCCAAAAAGGCCCTACCTACACGGTATGCAAAAATTTATTTTATGCGCAATCATCAAAACCAAGTTTTTATAAGGCGGCGGGAGGAAAAAGGTTTGCTTGGAGGTATGATGGAACTTCCATCAACCGAGTGGTCTGTTCAACATTTTGATAAACTTGAGGAATCATTCTTAAGTATTGGCATTGTAAACTGGAAACAAATACCAAATAGCGTAAAACATACATTTACCCACTTCCATTTGGAAATGCAGGTTTACGAGGGTGTAGCGGATGAAAATACTGATATAAGCGGGATTTGGTGTAATTTAGAGGACCTAGATAAACAAGCATTTCCTTCTCTAATGAAAAAAGTGCTAAAACACGCGATGTCATACCTAAAAATATAATTTATACTTCTACGCTTAGTGTTGAACCCAATATAGCTTCGCCCATAGCTTTTATGGTTTGGTTTACACCATTAGTTTTACTATCCTGAAACAACACCAGACTTTTTACTAATGCATTTCCCCTGGCTCGCATTAGCGCAAAAGTAAATTTAGCTAATTGAAACTCAAGCTGGAGCGCCTTAAGAACAGCCTCTTTTTCAGATAGATCCTTATTAGTTATTTGCCCTATTTCTTTTTTAATCCCTGAGATTAATGGGTCAAAGAGGACAGATCGAGACTGAAGAGTGCGACTATCAAGCTTAAATTGAGCTTCGGCATTTAGGACTATACCTCGAGCTCTGTTAATATCGTCCTGCGCGTGTTTTTTAAGATTAGCCGTTCCAAAATTCTTGTACATAAATGCATCCAACAATAAAACACCCCCTCGAGTAATATCGAATGTCGTAGAACTGCCGCTTGTTGGTGTGAATTTTATTTGGCCTTCATCTAAAGTTTCATCAACTACACCTATCTCAATCTTAGATGCGTGCACCCCGTCGGACCCTTCAACACCTAGTCTGATTTCAGATACCGATACATTACTTCCTCCAGTTCTGACAGCATCAAATGTTAGTTTATAAAACCGAAAGAAGGTACTATGTGTGTCTGTAAAAGTATCATCTGCGTAGGCTGTCTGTCTGCTAGTTGGCGCGGTTAAAGATCTAGATGAAACAATACTAGTGAAATTTGTACCATCATTTGACCCCGCCAGTGAGTAACTTGTAGGATCGCTGCCTGTGTTTCCGTCTGAAGTTGTTAGCCCAAGTTTATTTACCAGTTGTCCCGAGCCAAGATCAATTATAACGCTTGAGCCTGCTCCACCTACGGTAGTAAACTTCGTACTTGTGGATCCATCAAATGCTTTTGATATATCTTCACCTTCAGGCGAAGAGGGGTCAGAATTGCCATTGGCTGACCTTACCAAAAAGCGGTTGGAGAGACTGCTTGTTAAGTCGTCTGGTGTAGCTTCTTCAGCTAGGCGTATCTCAGAAATTTGAACAGAGTTTGCTCCGCCGAAGGACCTGATAGTTGGAAAAATTATTTTATAAAAACGAAATGAATTATTGTTAGTAAATGTGACATCGGGATAATTAGTGTTCCTGTTGGTGGGCGGACTCAGTGAGCGGTTTGACACAATGGTTGTAAAACTTGAATTATCATTCGACCCAAAAAGCGAAAAACTCGCTGGATCTCTGTTAATAGAATCATTTGCTGTGGTAAGCCCTAACTTGTTTACCCGCCTGGCGCTCCCAAAATCAACGAGTGCACCTGAATTAAGTCTATCAAAGTTCAAATATTTTGAATTCACATTATCGTCAAAGGCTAGGTGGACCCTCTCGTTTGAAGGGCTGCTACCAACGTCACCATTTCCTCCAATAGCCGTGAAAGCGCTTGTTGAGAGACCTTCTGTATGATCCGCGACATCACCCCCAGAATTAAGTCCTATTTCTCCAATTTGTAGAGCTTGTCCACCTGTTCTTACTGTCGGAAACGTAATTTTATAGAATTGGAATGCGCTGAAATTAGTAAAATCAGTATCGGGATAAGCTGTAGTTCGCCCAGATGGCGCTGATAGCGCCTGGTTTGTAGCAATAGTCGTAAAATTTGTGCCGTCATTTGACCCAAAAACCGAAAAACTCGTTGGATCCCTACCTGAATTACTTGCTGAAGTAGTAAGTCTAAGAGTTGATGCTACTCTTTGTGATCCCAGATTAATAATTACACCGCCACCCGCTCCCGAGTTTAGCCTGAAGGAAGTGCTTGTGGAGCTATCAAAAGCTTTATCTACCTCCTGCCCGGCTGGACTCGTTCCTGTAGCTCCACTGTTTGTAACTGATGTAAAGGAATTATTGGTAAGGCTATCTGTATGATCAGCTATGGTCGCGGGAATACGGACTGTGGGAAAAATTACTTTATAGAATTGGAATTTTTCTAAATTACCGAAGTCTAGAGGATTAAAACTATAATCTGTTTGGCGCGCATTGGGTGCATCAAATTCAGTATCTGATAACTCTGTAAAGGTGATCCCGTCCTTTGAACCAAATATTTTTGCACTTGTAGGATCGTTTGCTGGCTTATCTGTCGCAGTGGTTAAAGTAAACCTATCTGCTCTTTTGAGTTTTCCTAGGTCAAACACAAGCCCAGAATTTATACCGTCCAAGTTTGTATATTGTGTAGCCGTATTATTATCTAGTGCCTTAGACACCTCTTGGCCACTTGGGCTTGTCCCTGTCCCACCGTTACCTCCAATAGCGGTAATTGAGCTAGAGGAAAGACTTGACGCTACATTTGTAATCAACATTATCTCAGGGGAAATAGAGGCGACGCTCTCAGTTCTGCTGGTTGGTGAGTTTGGAAAGCCTGCCTGGTTGGAAAATTCTGTTAATGTGCCCCTAGTTCCTTCAGTAGCTAAAAAACCCGTATTGGAGTTCCAAAACCTCGTCCCACCATTTTCTGTAAGGAAATAATCACTGCCAACATACTGACCGCTGATCAAAAATGTGTCTCCTTGGGAGTTATATGGTGCCAAAAATGAAGATGCGTGAAAGCTTGTGCGGGAATTGGATGAAATCAGGTTTTGCTGCCTTGAAATACCTCCGTCTTTGTATGCTATAGACGCATTTTCAGTATTCATATTTATTATTCTTAGCGTATTATCCCAAATTAATGCAAAGTCTGCTTCGGAGAGCGTTCCAGCATTAACTTCGGCCAGTCTGGTGTTGAGATTCTCTAGGGCAGACTTAATAAATACAATTTGGTCTAGAGATTTTGTTGTTACTTCTATTGCACTGGTTAGTCGAGCTTTTCTACCTGTTAAAATAGCTTGCTCACGCTGAAGGCCCTTGATTTTTGGTGTTGCGATATCAGCCACATCCAGTTTTGCAAGAGCTGCATCCACTCTAGATGCAAACCCTTGCTCCAACTGCTTAAGGGCTTCGATCTGGATATTGCTTCTGTTGGATAGCAACGAACGGTCAACTGTCGTAACACCGCTGTTCAGCACCCCAACTATAGATGCAGTACCATTAATAGCTTCCAGTGCCATTGGATGATGACCTCCTGTCGCATCACAATTCCTGGTTAAACCAATAAATCCAGCGCTTCTAAAGACTTTCTATCTTCAAAAACAATGGTTCAATTACAAAATTCGCCTAAAGATCGCAAGATTCGGATATTTTTTCAAGAGAATTTTTGTAAAAGCAAAATATACCGATATTAACAGGCTATTTTCTACTTTTTGTGTTGGCTGGGGCGGGAGGATTCGAACCTCCGAATGCCGATATCAAAAACCGGTGCCTTAGGCCACTTGGCTACGCCCCAAAAAAACTGGCAATCCCAATATAGGGTTTTATAACTATTTTTCAAAACCTTTAAACTTCTATTTCTACCCAATGACAGGCTTATCCCATTTATTTAACAAAGGAGCAGCCTTTACCCACCAATCTGGATTAGCTATGCTAATAGTTTGTGCTGCCATCTTTGCATCATTCTCTGTCGGAAATACACCAAAACAGGTTGCGCCACTGCCACTTAGTCTAGCATCAATAATATTTTTTGTGTCCCTCAGCTTATTTATTATTAGTTCAATTTCAGGAACTAACTGAATAGCTGACTTCAGTAGTCCGTTCTGGGTTTCAAAAAGCATTTTTTGTAATTCGTTTAGGTTGCCAGGATACTTTGGATTCTTATATTTACTATTAAATTTATCTAGCCCTAGCTCAAAAACCTCTTTTGTATTTAATTGAGAGCCTGGGTTAACAAAAACAAACCAACAAGGCGGCAGTTCTTTAGCCGCTTTAAGTATTTCGCCAACACCTTCTATTCTAATTGTTTTTCCAGTCAGACATGCGGGGACGTCAGCACCCAAGTTTTCACCTATATCAAATAAGGTCTTGTTACTAATATTTAGATCCCAATATATGGTTAATAATTTTAGTGTAGCTGCTGCATCGACAGAAGCACCTCCAAGGCCTGAAGCTACTGGTATTTCCTTTGCAATTACGATATCAATTTTGGGTTCAATATTTGAAAATTCGGCCAAAACCTTGGCTGCTTTTAAAACTAAGTTGTTTTTTGTTGATATCTTTTTGTTTGAGAACGGTCCTTTGAGAGAGACCTTCAACTCTGGAGAGGGTTTTATTGTTATCGAGTCATAAATACCCGCAAATGTAATTAATGAGTCCAGAAGGTGCAGCCCATCACTTCTTTTTCCACATATATGCAAGAATAAGTTGACCTTCGCCGGCGCTAAAAGCGATATTGGTTTACTCATTATTTTTCTTTCGGAACTGAATAGTTATAAGCCAGTCTTAATCTTTTTCTTTATAGACTTCATTTGATTTTTTTCGGGCTCTAGTGACAACGCTCGTTCCCATTGATACCCAGCCTCTAATTTTCTACCAACTTTCCAATATACGTCGCCCAAATGCTCATTTATTGTAGGATCTGCGGGAGAAATGAGGACCGCTCTCTCTAAATTTTTCACTGCTTGATCATAGTCTCCCAACCTATACTGTACCCACCCCAAGCTGTCTATAATATGACCACTCCGAGGCCTTTGTTTTGCAGCCTTTTCAATCATTGCCTTCGACTTAAGTAAATGTTTTCCCTGTTCAATCCATGAATATCCAAGGTAATTTAGTACGCTTGGTTGGTCGGGCTTTAGCTCTAAGGCCTTAAGGAAATCCTTTTCTGCTGCTGGCCATCTTTTGAGGCGTTCTAAAGATGCACCACTTGAATATAAAAGTCGCCAATGCATCGGCATCCAGTTCCTAATTCTTGTTTTTGCTTTTTCAAAGTATCTTGCTGCCTGTCTATGTTTATCCCTGCCTCTGTACATATTGCCAAGATTTATTAGGGGATCTAATTCTTTTGGCCTTTCTTTAGCCATAGCTAGTAATATTTTTTCTGCTTCATCCAACTTATTCTGATAGTCATAGATTCTGGCAACACGAAGGCGAGCGAGCCAGGCATATACTTTTTCTTGTGAGAGTTTTTTATAAATTGCTAGTGCCTCATCCAGCAAGTTTTCTTCAGTTAATTGGTCAGCAAGGCGAAGCTTGGCAAATGAAAACTCTGGGTACATGAATATTGCTAATCTTGACAACAATATTGACTGATATTGATTTTGCCGTCGAATTGACGAAGAGAGATGATACAAGCCTTCGGCGACACCTCTATTTACCGAAAGTTTTATTATTTCGGGCTTGTTTTGTTGGATTCTTTCCAGCGCGTACCTAAAAAGTGTCTCGTTTTCACTCAATTTGTTAAAATTACGATAGATGTTCAAAGCTTTGGATTGTTCATCATTTCTCTCATAAAACTCGCCTATTAAACGAGTAAGGTTCGCTCCAACCTGTCGGTACTGCAGTAGCGCATCATCAAAATATTTTCTGCTAAGTTCGGGTTTACCTGCATACTCAGAAATCAGAGCAGCATGAGGAGCAAAAATTGCTACATATGCGGGATTCTTCATTTCTTTTTTTAAAAGTGCTATACCAGTTTTAAAATTAATATTCGCTGTATGCAGCCAAGAAATTATAATAGTACGTGAAAAATAATTTATTCCAGAATTTTCAATTTTCTTAATGGTATCAAGTGCTTCTTGATATTTACCTTCTTTTATATAAACAAGGGAAACAAAAAGTTTAGCTAAGGGAGCACTTTTGCTATCAGTTTTTGCTATTTTGTGAGCAAGGGGAGACGCCTTTTGTGTTTTTCCAGATTTAACTAACAAGTAGAAAAGGGTGTCCTGAATTCCTAAATTATTGTTCTTGCTACTCAGTAAATCCTCAAAATAGTTTATTGCTGAATTCGAGTCGTCTATAGATTGTGCATGGCGGCCTGCGAGATATTTACCTATCTTGCCATCACGCTTTACAACACTTACCTCGCTTGATGCGGCAATCTTAGTTGTAAAAGCAAGCAAAACGAGCGGTAGGAATAAAAACAAACCAAATCTTATTTTCCAAACTAGTGGTTTGCTAGATTGTGCAGTTTTAAAAAATTGAATGTTCATATTTAACCTACAGTGATTTCACCTACATATTTGGATAATTTGGTCCATCTCCTCCTTGAGGGCTAGTCCAAGTTATATTCTGCGACGGGTCCTTAATGTCACAAGTTTTGCAATGTACGCAATTAGAAGCGTTGATTTGTAATCTAGTTGTTCCACCTTCTTTTACATATTCGTAGACTGCAGCTGGGCAAAAACGTGCTTCGGGCCCGTCATATTTCTCAAAATTGACTTTCAGCGGTATATCCTCATCTTTAATTACCAAGTGGATAGGTTGTCCTTCTTGATGATTAGTATTGGATAGGAAAACTGATGAGAGTTTGTCAAATGTAATAACGCCATCAGGCTTTGGATAGTCTATTTTTTGCGCTTTTGCTGCAAATTTTAATTGGTTGTGGTCGTATTCATGATGAAATGTCCATGGGGCTTTCCCGCGAAAGATGTAGCTATCAATAGCAGAATATGCCAACCCTCCCCAAAGCCCTAATTTAAACGATGGTCTAATATTTCTCACAGACTTCAATTCTTTCCAAAGCCAGCTTTTTTCAATTGATTCTCTATATGAAAATAATTCCTGGATAGGTTCCTCGCCAAGAGTATTTATCAAACTCTCTGCCGCCAGCATTCCAGATTTCATAGCTGTATGAGTACCCTTAATTTTTGGAACATTAAGAAAGCCCGCGCTATCACCTATTAATGCACCTCCTGGAAAAGTAAGTTTAGGCAATGACTGATAGCCTCCCTCAACTAAAGCTCTAGCTCCATAGGAGATACGTTTGCCATTTTCCAATATAGGCCGAATTAAGGGATGTGTCTTAAACCGTTGAAACTCATCAAAAGGGCTTAGAAAGGGGTTTTGGTAATCAAGCCCCACGACAAAACCAATAGCCACCTGATTGTTCTCCAGATGATAGACAAAGGAGCCGCCGTAAGTGTTTTGGTCAAGAGGCCATCCTATGGTATGCGTAATTTGACCAGGCTTATGCTGGTCTGAGGATATTTCCCATAACTCTTTTATGCCTACTGCATAAGTTTGGGGGTCACTGTTTTCTTCAAGATTATACTTTTCCATCAAAATTTTAGCTAATGATCCCCGACACCCTTCACCAAACAGAGTAAACTTTGAGTGTAACTCTACACCAGGTTCGTAAGTATCGGTAGGATTTCCATCGACATCGAGACCCATATCACCTGTTGCTATGCCGTAAACCTTATTATCTGTGTCTATTAATATTTCACTGGCAGCAAAACCAGGATATATTTCCACCCCTAACTCTTCAGCTTTTGTTCCTAACCATCTGCAAAAAGCTCCGAGGCTAATGATATAATTACCATGATTTTTCATTTGTGGTGGGGTAGGTAGTCTAAAAGATTTGTGAGTAGAGAGATAAAAAAACCTATCATCTGTTGCAGGTGTATTCAGAGGAGCACCCTGGTTTTCCCAATCAGGTATAAGTTCAGAGAGTGTTCTAGGTTCAAGGACAGCCCCAGACAAAATATGCGCACCTACCTCAGACCCTTTCTCAACAACACAGATACTAACATCTAAATTATTTTCCTGGGCTAATTTTTTCAATTGAATGGATGCTGAAAGACCAGCGGGTCCTGCACCAACAATCACCACATCAAATTCCATTGATTCTCTATCAGCCATTTAATTTGTTCTCCAACAAGTAATCAGGTGTTTTCTCTATTACCATTTGATATAGTGTCTTTATGTCGAAGTCACAATACAACACAAATAATGTATATGAACTACTTATTTGGCAATTAGAAGCTGGTATTGATCAATGTATAGGTGATGAGCCAAACAATAGATTCAATAAAAATTGGGAAAATTTAGAATCTACAGAAAAAAAAGCGGTTGAAACAACTAATAGAGACAGCGTTCAAACTATAAAAAACGGTACAATTCAAGGCGACCAAGGCTCAGTTGACGCACATAATATTCAGCATCCGATACATGTGAGCCCAGTGTCCTATAACGAACTTGCGCTGAATTGTAAATCTCTGGAAGAACTAGAAGCCACCGTAAGAGGTTTTGATGAATGTGCCTTGAAAAAGACGTCTGCAAATACTGTTTTTTCTTCTGGAAGCATAGATTCCCGAGTAATGTTTGTGGGGGAGGCTCCGGGTGCTGAGGAAGATAGAGAAGGTCGCCCATTTGTGGGAGCAAGTGGTCGTTTGTTTGACAAAATGCTAGCTTCTATAGGAATTATTAGAGATAAAGTGTATATTACAAATACCATTTTTTGGAGACCTCCAGGTAATCGGCGACCAACAGGCGTTGAAGTGGCACAATGTTTGCCCTTTCTTCAAAGACAAATTGAGCTAGTTAGGCCAGATATTTTGGTTCCACTAGGAGGTTCAGCGTCTCAAACACTTCTAAAAATTGATTTAGGTATTACTTTATTGAGAGGACGATGGTATGAATACACCCTCTCTGATAACAGTAAAATTGCAACGCTACCAATGTTTCATCCAGCCTATCTGCTAAGATCTCCAGTACATAAGCGAGAGGCTTGGCGCGATATGTTAGCACTTAGCGACAAACTTAACCAAAAAAAATAAGAGCAAGAATGTTAAATTTGTTAGCAAAAGTTAGGTCTCGAGGATTAGTGATTACCAAGGTGATCAGTAAATCAGTTTTAAGGGGTAAAGAATTCTTTGGGGGTCTATCATTATGTCTTATGGTCTTATTTATCCACCCTCAAGATGTTTTAGCAAGCACAGCATCTCCCTATAAACCCGAAAAGCAAAAACCAATAAATGCAGAGGCAAAACAGCACGATAGAAAAGAGCTTTTGCGTAACTTAGGCCTGCCAGGTCGCAAACCAAAATATGAGATAATTATTAATTTAGATAGTTTTCTGAAAGATAGAAATTTAAAACCACTAAGGAGGAGTGAGTTTGTTCCAACCATTTTATCCCCAAAAGATATTAGCAAATATAGGGTAATTTTTCTCCTTCAAAAAGAGGGGGATTGGAGAACAGTTGATAAAATCATTCATTCTTTGGAGGACACTATACTTTTAGGACATGTTCTAGCACAAAGATACCTGCATCCAACTAAATACCGCACCAGTTATAAAGAGTTTAAAATCTGGCTGGATAAATATTGTGATCATCCAGAGGCTGTTCGAATTTACCGATTAGCGGTTAAGAGAAGGCCAAAAAACTGGAAAATGCCAAAAGCCCCAGCCGCTTTTAGTAGAGAATATAAAAAAAGGGCTACAATAGTCCGAAGAAGCAAGGAATACGTTCGGACAAAAACATTGTCTAAGACTGGGCGAATAGAGATGAGGAGATTGGAGCGTAGGTTGCGATTTTTTTTGAGAAAGGGTTGGACGCTAGCTTATAAGAAACTTCTAAGTGATGAGCGGCTGCTAAAACTTTTCCATCCTTATCAACTTGATGCTGCTCGCGCGAGGCTAGCAGCGGGTTATTTTGCAGCTGGCAGAGATAACTGGGCACTTAACTGGGCAGAAAAGGCCATAGATAGGTCAGGTCAGTATCTCCCAGAGGCTCACTGGGTCGCTGGACTAGCTGCTTGGAGGTTAGGAAATTATCGGAAATCCTTAACAAGTTTTGAGGCTGTGTCAGAATCTAAATATGTTTCTTCATGGTTATCATCAGCTGGTGCTTTTTGGGCAGCGAGGTCAGCTATGAAGATTGGGAAGCCAGAGCTTTATACTAAATATTTGCGATCTGCAGCCAATTTCCCGAGAACATTTTATGGAATTTTAGCAAGCTATCTTTTGGGCGTTATCCCTGAGTTTGATTGGTCATCTCCTGACTATAATAAAAAATCTATGCGAGTTTTAGCAAATCAACCGGATGGCCGGCGAGCTATATCCTTAATTCAAGTAGGTCAGGACAAGCTGGCAGAGAGAGTCCTGAAAATTCTTTTTTCTGACTCAAACCCAGAGCTGGCTGGTGCAATGCTAGCAATAGCGGATCGAGCGGAAATGCCCTCACTTGCGATGCGATTGAGCAGTATGCTAGTTGCTTCAGGGAAAAAATTGCTGGATAGCACCACCTATCCAGCCCCCAGAGTAATCGGGACGGGATCTCAAAAGATAGATAGGGAACTTATGTTGGCTATTATTCGGCAGGAATCTGAGTTTAATCCTGGGGCTAAAAGTCCGAGAGGTGCAAGGGGTCTGATGCAGTTAATGCCTGGGACTGCCAGTTTTGTTGGCCGTGATAGAAGATTTAGGGGTAGTAGACGGGATAGGCTATTTGACCCTGAGACAAATCTTGAGCTCGGGCATCGGTACATTAAAATTCTATTAAACGAAAAATATATTCGAGGTGACCTTTTCAAAATGATGGTTGCTTGGAATGCTGGACCAGGCAATCTTATAAAATGGAATAAATCAGTAAATTACGGCAAAGACCCCCTTCTTTTTATAGAGAGCATACCTTCAAAAGAGACTCGTATCTTTGTAGAGCGAGTTATGACAAATTATTGGATTTATAGGGCTCGATTTGGTAAGCCTCAGTATTCGCTGGAGTCAGTGTTAAGTGGCGGTTGGCCTGTTTACAAATCGACCAAGACAATTAAGGTAAAAGATATGAAAGTGGGTTTTGTCAATTGAGTGATAATAGAGAGTTTGTGCCTGTAAACATAGCCGTGCTTACAGTGTCTGATACTAGATCCTTAGAAGAGGACAAATCTGGAGACCTGTTGTCGGATAGAATAAAAGGAGCTGGTCACAACCTTCAAACGCGTGATTTGGTGAAGGATAATAAAAGCGAAATTATTAAAAAGCTTAATGAATGGATTTCGACTCCTGAAATAGACGTCGTAATAGCTACTGGTGGAACTGGTTTAACAGGAAGGGATGTTACACCAGAGGCTTTTAAGTCTGTTTTTGAAAAGGAGATCCCTGGCTTCGGAGAAATCTTCAGGGTAATGAGTTATGAAAAGATAGGGACTTCGACAATACAATCAAGAGCCATAGCGGGTGTCTCAAGAGGAACATATCTTTTTGCATTGCCTGGAAGTCCAAGCGCCTGCAGGGATGCTTGGGATGAGATATTAATTCATCAGCTCGACTACAGATTTAAACCTTGCAATTTAGTCGAGTTGATGCCCCGATTATTGGAAGTTTGATCTTTGCCTATCTTGTACGTAACAAATGATAGATGAAATACCTGAAAAACCTATAAAAGGGCGGGGGGCCTCGAATAATCCTGAGAGTCGCTTTGATACCGTCGAACGGGCTCGAGTCTCAGATGGTTGGGACTTAGAGGAAGAAAGTTTAACTTACCTGCAAACAGAACTCATACCCGAATTTCCAAAAACAATTATCTCCCGGAACAAATCCCCTGATGTGCCGTTCGAATATTCCGTAAATCCCTACAAAGGGTGTGAACATGGTTGCGTTTATTGTTTTGCTCGCCCTTCTCATGGTTATTTGGGCCTTTCTCCAGGTTTGGATTTTGAGACTAAGATATTTTATAAGCCAGAAGCAGCAAAGTTACTAAAGTCTGAATTATCTCGAAAAAATTATGAGTGTAAGCCTATAGCACTTGGAATAAATACGGATTCTTATCAGCCCGCAGAGAAGAATCTAAAAATCACCCGCTCTTTACTGGAAGTTCTCTATGAATTTAATCATCCAGTGAGTATTGTCACAAAATCATCAAGAATTCTGAGGGACCTCGATATCCTTGCTCCCATGGCAGATAAAAGGCTTGTTAACGTACTGGTGTCAATTACAACTCTTGATAAGCAACTCGCTCGCATCATGGAGCCTCGAGCTAGCAGTCCAATCAATAGGTTGTCTGTAATTAAAGCGATGAGTGAAAATCGCATTCCCTGTGGTGTTTTATTTTCGCCGATTATACCTGCAATTAATGATTCTGAATTGGAGACTATATTTTCGGCAGCGTCGGAAAATGGGGCAACGATGGCTGGGTATGTTCTCATTCGATTGCCTCACGAGTTGACAAAAATATTTTCAAAGTGGTTAGAGGATTATTTTCCAGATAGGAGAAGAAAGGTTCTTAGTTTAATAAAACAGTGCAGAGATGGGCAGCTATATCGGTCTAAGTTTGGGGAAAGGATGACAGGTGCGGGCCCCTATTCTGAGATGTTAAGATTGAGGTTCTTATCAAGTCGCAAGCGACACAATTTTAATCAACAGGATAAAGAAACTTTTTTAAATGTGGATTTGTTTAGTGCTAAAAATCAGCAGTTAAATTTATCATTATGATAATAAGAATTTTAAATAAAGCTCAGTATCTTAAATTATTTTTTTTCTTCGCTATTGGGATTGTTGTAGGGTATGAACTTAATGCTGAAAGTCTCCAAATAGTAAAAAATATTAATCCATTCAAACTATATCCAAAGGATATAAGTTTTGAGGTGAAGCGTAATGAGGAAATAATTGGTTTTCACAAGGTAACCTTTGAACTTATTACTGATAATAAGATAAGTGTAGTAGCCGAGATGAAAATCAACGTATTTTTTCTCGGTTTTCCCATATACAAATATTCATATTTTTCCAATGCCCAATGGCAAGACGGATACCTGCAAAACCTGGCAGCGAAGCAAAATGATGACGGGGTTAAGTCGGAAGTAATTATAAGGAGGAATATGAAAAGATTGAATATAACAGGTCCAAATGGGGATGCGTCTGGTGCAATTGAATTGCTGCCATCAAATCATTGGAATTCTCGTATCTTGGGAATGAATAAGGTCATAGATACTATCAAAGGTAAAGTAGCTGATATTACAATTCAGGATAAGGGTGTCGAGAGGATTAAAGTAAAAGGAGGCATTGTCTTAGCTACAAAATATGTTTTTGGTGGAGATGTAGATGCAAACGTTTGGTATCATAGATCGGGAAGGTGGGTCAAATTGCGGTTTCGAGCTGAGGACAATTCTATAATAGAACTTTCATGCCAGGAATGTGGTGTGTCAGAATTTATCATGGCAGGTAATTAGGATGAAGAGAATTGCTTGGGTTACAGGGGCTAGTAAGGGGCTGGGAAAAAGTATTACACAGGAGTTGTTGAAGGATGGTTGGAGTGTCGCAATTACCTCGCGAAATTTGACGGAATTGGAAGCAGTGGCAGAAGAGTTCGCTAATTTCAAGGGAGAGGCGCGAGCTTATCAGCTGGATATTACAGACAACGAGGAAGTTGAAAGAACGGTAAATATTATAGAGCAGGAACTTGGTAAAATTGATTTGGCCATTTTAAATGCGGGTACCTATATCCGCTTTGGAGCTGATGAATTTTCAATGGATTTGTTTAATAAACAAATCAATATAAACTTGTTGGGTACAGTTAACTGTATTGTTGCTGTCCTTAACAATTTTAAGGTAAGAAAATCGGGCCATATCGCTGTCGTTTCATCATTAAGTGCATATAGAGGGCTGCCTTACGCAAGTGCTTATGGGGCCTCAAAGGCAGCCCTGTCAAATATTTGTGAATCGCTAAAGCCGGAGTTGGATAACCTAAATATCTGTCTTTCTCTTATTCATCCAGGGTTCGTCAGAACTCCCCTAACTAGTAAGAATGATTTTCAGATGCCTTTCATTATAGACTCTGAAATTGCGGCAAAGGAGATTGTGAAGGGAATTGAGTCAAAAAAATTTGAAATTTCTTTTCCTTTTAGGTTTGTGTTTATAATGAAACTTCTTCGCCTACTGCCTTATTGGCTCTATTTTAAGTTAACTAAAAAATTGGTGAAAAGATGACCATTGAGTTGGCTTTTCTGAACTATAAAAAATTTTTGGAAACAGTAGATTCAAGTAATTTGGATGGGTTGGGAAAGTTTGTTGCCAGTGAGGTTGTATTTGCTGATCCGCTTCACGATGTTATAGGTCTCCAAAGTATGACCAATATTTTTCAGCAATTATTTAATAAAGTAGAAGATGTGGATTATACAATAATTAATTATGCCATAAACGACCGAGATGTATTTTTTAACTGGGAACTAAAAGGCATGTTGTTTAAAAAGCCCTGGAGTGTAGATGGTGTTACTAATTTAAAGTTTGATCAAGACTTCAAAGTTAGTCATCAAATAGAGTATTGGGATGTTGCTTCTGGTTTATATGATTATATTCCAGTGTTTGGTAAGGTAACAAAGCTTGTAAAAAAAATAGCTAAGGTGACTTGATAGAATTGGTCAGGGACATCAAAGTTTTTTGAAGAAAATATTTACGATACCCATTTCAAGACCCAACTTTGTCATTTTAGCCCTATTAATCAACACTCCGTCACTTTGTAAAAACATCCAGTCATCAAAGCTTACATTAACTGAATTGTCACCAATTTTTAAGTCCAATATATATTTCCAATTTAGGGCATTACCTGAGGATATGCCCTCAGCCACTCCTACTACATCACCGGCTACACCTTCGTAGGTGTTGTCACTGGTCTTAGTAATTTTCCAAACTCTAGTGCTTTTTTCTCCATCATCAAAATGGAACTTTTCATCAAGCACTAGTTGCTCTCCATTCCAAGACCCCTCTATATCCACCGTAAATTGTCTCTTAACTGTACCAAATCTATCTACGAAAATTCCCCAAGCTTTTGTTTTCCCAGAAAAATATTCTTCCAATACAAAAGTTGGTTTGCCATTAGAAAAGTCACTCGGTTTCATAGATCCACATCCTCCTATGAAAAATAATAATAGTGTACCCAAACAAGTTCGTCTAATTATTTTAGACAGCATTTTTTTTTCCTCTCGTTTGCTCTAATTTGATCAACCGATTTTTAATTATACTCTGTTTCCTAGAAGTTAATGGAAAGTTACACATAATAAATATTGCAATAACTTTTAATACGATGGGGACTACGGAGTAGATTATGGAGAGCCAAAATAATTTTTCCTTAGAGTTTGTAGCTGTTAAAGAAAACCCAGATAGTTCCAATAATGGAAAGGCAATTAATACTGATAGGGACAGAGATAGTTTTGTCGACGTGCTCCAAAAAGCAAATAAAAGAGATCCTCTATCTTGCTGAGTTCTAAAATATTCATATTCTGCAACATCTGACTGCATTGAAGGGGGCAGGGCCAAATCTGCGCCTAGCGAGAGCCCTGTAATAATAGTGATAATTAAAAAGAGGCCGATATCACCGCTCGAAAGCAGAGGAACAAATAGAAAGGCAAAACATGCTATAGCCATAGCAAATATCCAAACTGGGTGCTTTCCGTATACTTTTGATAAACGAAGCCAAATTGGGATGCCTACTATCCCCGAGAGGAAATATGCAAAAACCAAGTATCCGCGTGTTGTTTGATCGGCCAAAAGTACATGGGTCATGTAAATTATAAATAATACCGAAGGTATTCCGTTAGCTAGTCCATTTGCAAACCATCCGACAATTAATAGCTTAAATGGGGAGTTTTTTGTTAAATCTTTTATGGCTGACATGGGTTTTTCTGTTTGATGTAAAATAAGCTTCTCAGGTTCTTTCTGGAATAAAAGTAAATTTGTGAATACAATTATTCCCATCCCAATGGCTGCCCAACCAATAAATTTCACGGCTTCTAGTTCTGAATATCCAAATTTGGAAGCTGCCGCAGGAATAACACCCGCGACTAATATGCCTACCAAGACAAATATTTCTCTAATAGAGGTAATTTTAGTGCGATCTTCGTAATCTTTTCCCATATCTGAACCCCAGGTCAGATAGGGTATATTGATTATCGTCCAACCTAGGTATAAGAGAGAGAGCCATAGAAGTAAATATAGTGTAGTTGAAGTTTGGTTTGGAGATAGAAGAAAAATTATTGAAACTCCACTTATTATGCAGCCAACAGCCATAATTGGCTTTCTCCGACCTATAGGGTTGTCAAATTGGTTACAATAAATACCGATTATGGGATCGGTAACGACGTCGACCAATCTAGCGATGAATATGGTCAGCCCCACGGCGGTCAATCCCAATCCAAGATTGTCGGCATATAGCACAGGGAGATAGACTAGGAGTGGTATCGCTGGTATACCCAATGCAAGTCCAGGAGCTCCATAGGAGAGTTTTCGCAACATTTAATAGTACCGTTAAAAACTAATTATTTAGTGAAGTGAAAATGACCAACGCCTGTGAGCCCGGATTTAAAACCGGCTGAGGTATATGCTAAATAATACTCCCACATTCTCTTAAAATTTTCGTCAAACCCCAGTTTTTTGATTTGATCCCAACTATCCAAAAATGACTCTCGCCAGGTGTCTAAAGTTTTTGAATAGGAGAGATTAAAATAATAAAAATCCTGGGGTTTCAAGCCCGCTAACGAACTGTGTTGAGAAATTCTCGAAGGTGGTATTAGCATACCACCAGGAAAAATATATTTTTGAATAAAATCAACATTTTTGCGATAAGCTGCAAATATATCATCAGGAATTGTTATTACTTGAAGCAAGGCCTCTCCGCCTTTTACTAAGTTACTAGCAATTGACGAGAAATATTCCTGCCAATATTGTTCGCCCACCGCTTCGAGCATTTCTATCGAGACAATTTTGTCATAAGAATCTTTATGTTGACGATAGTCTTCAAGTATAACAGTTGCGTTTTGGCTGATGTCATTACAAGCTATTCGGTTTTTGACGAACTTATATTGGGCTTCCGAGATTGTTAATGCCGTTATATTGACACCAATTTCAGAGGCTGCGAACTCTAAAAAGCCACCCCAGCCACAGCCTATTTCAAGTACTTTTTGACCCTTTTTAAGATTAAGGGTGCTTGCTATACGCTTGAATTTATTAATTTGCGCATGCTCTAGGGACGTAGCTTTAACATCATCATAGATTCCCGATGAATACGTTAGTGTCGGGTCTAACCAAGATGCAAAGAATTCATTTCCCAAATCATAATGATCGGCAATATTTTTTTTGCTACCAGAAATTGTATTTTTGCGCCTAAGATATTTTATTTTATCCGCAATATTTTCAATGATTTTGCCGGATAGCTTGGCGACTAGCACATTCTCGTTAGCTGTCCCAAATTCAAACACACCAGGAAGGGAGGGAGTAGACCAATCTTTCGCAATGTACCCTTCCGCTAAACCTAAATACCCCCGCGTGATTAATCGACGGATAAACTTAATCGAATGGATGTTGATAATAGCATCAGGACCTACTTGTTTCCCATTGAATGAAAAATTATACCCATCATCAAAAACAAATTTGATGCTTCCCCTATCTAAGTCTCCAAGAAATTGACCCATTAAATTCTTAAACATAAATTTTGAAGTGATAAGTTTATTTAATAGATTAGTGAATAAGTAAGTATTAGGTAAAGTGCGAGGGGCTAAGGGCATTGTCAAACTTTCTAGATCCAATCAAAAAATATTTTTACTGATATAATGTACTTTAAGTATTTTAACAATCTTTCGCTTTATGAGGAAAATAAGGAACCCTTTTCAAAAATAAAATAAGGGCTTCAAAGTGAATTCCCACAATTACTTTTAGCGTCATAAAGGGATAAAGTAGGGCTGCTTTTATGAGTCCAAAACTATTAAAGGGTGAGCGCATACCAGTAAAGGTCGCTGATAAAACTGGTCCGTCAGTATCTCTTTCATTAATAGTTATTTTTACGGTCTTGTTTGGTGGCAAGACCTTAAAAGCGTATATACAGTCCATTGGCAAAAAGGGGGAAACATAAAACTCTTTTGAACAAGTCTGTTTTATGAGCTTCACGTTATCTTTTTCGACAGGCAGCACATACCAATGTCTTTCTTTGTGAGTGTTATGTACCTCATAAACTATTGCACCTAGTCGCCCATCAGGGTTGTAACAGAAAAATGCTGTTAG
>PTLG01000220.1 GCA_002937995.1 Alphaproteobacteria bacterium MarineAlpha3_Bin7
TGTGGCTTTTTCATTCAGAATAACTCAAACTAATTGCTATCTAGATAACCCTAGATCTTGTAAACACTTTTCAACTAACTTTTTACTGCTATTATCAATTTTAGTAATTGGTAAACGAGTCTCGGATGAAAACAACCCCATCAATTCAGCGGCATACTTAGCTGGACCAGGACTTGTCTCACAGAATAGTGCAGAGTGCACTGGCATCAATACATCTTGGATGTTAATTGCTTCTTTAACATTACCCTCTCTCCAGGCCCGCTGCATGTCAGAACATAATTTTGGACAAATATTACTCGTAACAGATATACACCCATTACCCCCCGCAACCAAAAATGGCAAAGCCGTTGCATCCTCTCCTGATAGTTGGCAGAAATCTGAACCGATCGCTAGCTTTGTTAAAATAGGCCTATCTAGTTCCGCAGTGGCATCTTTTACTCCCACAATATTGCTGAGTTTTGCTAGCCTGGCCATAGTCTCCACAGTCATATCGATCACGCTCCTACCTGGTATATTATAAATTATTATAGGTATTTTTGCTTGATCACTTATCTCTTTGTAGTGCGTGTATAGGCCTTCTTGTGTTGGTTTGTTGTAGTAAGGAGTTACTACAAGTGCCGCATCAGCTCCAACGTCTTTGGCATGTTTTGCAAGACTAATTGCCTCAACGGTAGAATTAGAACCAGCTCCTGCTATTACGGGAACTCTTCCAGCTGTTTCTTCAATACAAACCTCTGTTACTTTTTGATGCTCTTCATGGCTTAAAGTAGGAGATTCCCCTGTTGTCCCACACGGAACCAAGCCATCAGTTCCTTGTTCAATCTGCCAATTTATAAAGGACCGAAATGCATTTTCATCAAACTTACCTTTACTGAACGGTGTTAATAAGGCAGTAAATGATCCTCGAAACATACTCTTTCTCCCAATATATCATTCCAAATAACTATAGGCGATAAATTGAGAAAGTACAGTGAATGAGGTCTTATTTGTTTTCTTATTAGACTCTAAAAGGCGATGTGAAGTTGATCCTATTTTTCTCAAAAACTATATTTAGCTCTGTAATATTTCTATTTTACATGTCAAAGAATAACTTTTGTTACCAATGACATTTCCTTCATTATCAGATGTAGAGGTAGCCCAGAAAAGGATTGAAAACTATGTCTTACGTACTCCTATTATTGAATCACCAGATGTTAATTCTCAATTAGGTTTTCGTCTTTTACTAAAAATGGAATCCTTCCAGAGAACTGGATCGTTCAAATTTCGTGGAGCCATTAATAAAATATCAAAGCTTGTGAAAACCCAGATATGCCAGGGGGTTGTCGCATTCTCATCCGGAAATCATGCTCAAGGTGTGGCGGCAGCGGCTAAAATCTTTAATATACCTGCTATTATTGTAATGCCCTCTGATGCACCGGAAACAAAAATAACTAAAACACGGAACTATGGTGCAGAAGTCTTTTTGTATGACCGAAAAGACGGAAACAGGGTTGCTATCGCTAAGCAAATACAAAAAGACACTGGTTATGAATTGATTCCACCCTATGATGACCTCGATATTCTAGCCGGTCAAGGAACGGTTGCTCTGGAAACTTTAAAATACCTAGAAACCATTGATTGTAAGATTGACACCTTCCTGACTCCAATAAGTGGCGGTGGCCTTATGAGCGGTTGCGCGCTAGCACTAAGAGGAATAGATCCCTCTATAAACCTCGTTTGCGTTGAGCCAAATGATTACAATGATACTGAATTATCGCTATTACAAAAAAAAAGGATAAAACTTGTTCCCAATAGACCTTCTATTTGTGATGCCTTACTTCTGGAGACCCCAGGGAAATTAACTTTTGAAATTTTAAAGACACTTGGTGTTAGGGGAATTTCAGTAACGGATTATTCTACCCAGAACGCTATGAAAATTGCATTTAATGAGTTTAAAGTTGTTTTGGAGCCAAGTGGCGCAATAGCCTTGGCAGCAGCGCTTGACAAAAACTTTGACTACAAGCCAAAATGTATACTTGCGGTCTGCTCAGGTGGAAATGTAGACCAAAATTTCTTTAAAGAAACTATCTCCAAAATCTGACATTACGCCTATTACTGGCAGATCTAGGTTTTTTTTCCTCTAATTACTAAACTAACGGTACTGCTTTTCTTGTTTCTTACCGCTTCCCTATCATCTTCTAGATGTTCTGTCCGTCGGCAGTGTCCTTCTAACTCAGCACCCTTCTCAATTGCGATGAATTGATGAAGTATATCACCTACTACACAAGCTGTCTTACCAAGAGACACAGATCTACCTTTAACTTCGCCTTGGAGACCGCCATTAATAACTACCGAATCAGCAAACAAATCCCCCACTACATTTGCTGTCGACCCAAGAATTATAGTTTTAGCAACAACATTACCCGCGTGCTGCCCATCTATTTGAACCTCACCACCACTATAGATTTCTCCAGAAGTTTTTAGATCAGAACTCAATAGGGAGGGGTTAGCCGGGATATCGGCTTCGCTTATTTTTCCATCATTCCCATTTTTATTATTTTTTGTAAACAAATTTACCTGCCTTAATAAATTTCCAAGGGTTTTTATTTCGACCCTTGTAAACTATCTCATAATGAAGGTGATTGCCAGTGCTACGTCCAGTGTTACCCATTAACCCAATCCTCTGTCGGAAACTTACAGTCTGTCCTTTCTTTACAAGAATTTTACTCAAGTGCCCATACCTGGTGGTAAAGCCACTTGCATGCTCAATTTCAATATAATTTCCATACTTTCCAAAATACCCGGCTCTTTTTACTTTACCTTTAGACACAGAATAAACATTTGCATTCTTCTCCCCAACAAAGTCTGTTCCATAATGCATTGCCCATCTTTTATTTATTGGATCCCTACGTTTACCATAGTGACTAGAAATTGAGAAATAATCTAACGGGGCCGAAAGAGGCATCTCATCAACTAATTTTCTTAATGACTCCAACTTTTTCATATTACGATTCAAATACTTTAATTCATGCGAAAGTAACTTTCCGTATTCCACAGAGTTACCCAGCGCAACAAATGGCCCACCTTGATTAAACGCGGGCTTTATTCCTGGCAAATTATTGAAGGCGACGATATTTTTGTTAATATTTTTTTTATTTGAAGTAAATATGCCAGTCAAGAAAACCGCATGCTCAAGACTATTAATATCTTTTTCTGTAAGCTTTGTAAGTCGAGAGAGCAAATCTATTTCTGAATTATAAAGCTCTGAAATTTGGTTAGTTAATT
>PTLG01000221.1 GCA_002937995.1 Alphaproteobacteria bacterium MarineAlpha3_Bin7
GGCTAATGCATCGTTTTGCTGATCTAATTGAAGGCCACGCCGAGGAATTAGGGCAATTAGAAGCGCTTGATGTTGGCATGCCTAGCCTAATTGGTCAGCATGTTGAGGTAGCAAATGTTTTGGATACATTACGATATATGGCTGGTTGGCCTACCAAGATCAATGGTCGTACTATGGAGATTGGAGAGCCCTTACCAGATAAGAGATTTTTTGCTTATACTACCAGAGAGCCAGTAGGTGTGGTTGGAGCAATTGTACCTTGGAATGTTCCTCTCATGCTTGCTATGTGGAAAATAGCGCCAACTCTTGCGACTGGAAGTACAATTGTAATTAAGCCTTCTGAGGTGACACCATTGGCAACTTTAAGGCTTGCAGATTTAGCGCTAGACGCAGGTGTGCCTCCAGGCGTTATCAATGTAGTAAATGGATTAGGAGGGGAGGCAGGACAGGCACTCGTTGACCATCCGCTTGTAGACAAGATTAGCTTTACGGGTTCAGCAACTACAGGAAAGCAAATAAATATATCGGCTACTGAAACTCTTAAGAATGTTACTTTAGAATTGGGCGGAAAATCTCCAGTAATTTTACTGGAAGATGCAAACTTAGAGAAGGCCGCTAAGGGAATTTCGATGGGTATTTTTGGTAATACTGGGCAAGTTTGTGTTGCCGGTTCTAGATTGTACATCCAAAAAAGTATTTTTGATGACGCCGTGGATAGGTTATCAAAAGAAGCTAGATCTCTAAAGGTAGGTCCTGGATTGCATCATGAAACTAAAATAGGGCCACTTGTCTCAGAGCAACACAGGGATAAAGTTATGGGAATGATAAAATCGGGAATAAAATCTGGGGGCGAAGCTGTGACTGGGGGGTCAGTAATTGATGGACCAGGCTACTACGTTGAGCCAACAGTACTTGCTAATCCACCCCAATCCTCACAGATTGTTCAGGAGGAGGTGTTTGGTCCTGTAATTACAGCAATTCCCTTCGAAGATATAGAAGAAGCAGCTAGTTTAGCGAATGACACAACCTACGGGCTTTCCTCTTACGTTTGGGGTAAAGATATTCAAAAAATTCATCAGCTTATTCCTAAAATAAGAGCTGGGCAGGTTTTTGTTAACAGCAGTCCTTTTCCACACCCAGCTATGCCAATGGGTGGATATAAACAATCTGGAATTGGAAGAGACTTAGGAGAAGAAGTTATCAATCATTATACAGAGCACAAGTCGGTAGTAATTGGTGTTAATTAAGTAATGTAGACATTTTATGGTTAATTAGATCAACCTTTGGCTACTATTAATTCGTCTCGCTTAGAGGTATTGTGTACCCAGTATGATGGATAAAATTTATAATCGAGATGTTTTGAGGCTTGCAGCGCAAATTGGTGCCACTGAGCCTTTGTTGAATCCAGATGCTACCACATCTGTTAGGAGTCCATTATGCGGTTCAACAATAGAAGTTTCCCTTAAAGTAAGTGGTGGTCTTATCACAAAATTTGGGCAATCAATACAGGCCTGTGCACTAGGTCAGGCGTCTGCTTCCATAGTTGCTGAAAATGTAATTGGAAAAAACCGAAGGCAAATCTTGGAGGGTCGAAAAATGGTAAATAGGATGCTGGAGGGAAATGGTGAGGCTCCAAGAGGAGATTGGTCTGCATTTAACGCACTAATACCAGCCCGAGATGCAAAACCAAGACATGGGGCTATATTAATGCCCTTTGATGCCGTTATTAGTTGCTTGGATAAAGTTTCTGTCAAATAAAGTATTTCTCTAAGAAGAATAAAAAAACTTAGGACGTGATTGCCTGATAATTACCTTAAAGCTTCCTTTTTTTTGACACATTTAGAAAATACAAATGATCACTAAAAGATGAGGGAGTTGAAGTAATGTATTCTGCCATTGTTAATGCATCCTTTGCGTGGTGTGTTCAATTTTTATATGACATAGCTAACTGGATGGATATTACCTACGAGTCTCTAAATATTTGGGTGTTTGTGGTAGTGCATCCATTAATTACTATGGGTCTGGTTTTATGGGTCATCAAATTAAGGGCTAGATTAAAACGGGTTCAAAAAATAAAAAAGAAAGACTTAGTTGTAGTTAGGGTAGATCCACCTGCTATACAGATGCCTTAAGTTAAGTATAAATTTTTCGAAATATTCTAATCTTTCCAGGGATGTTTGGAAACGTTTGCGGTGTTGTTTTTGACTCTCACAAGAAGTTCTTCTGCAGTAGGTATATGGTCATAAAGTTTGGACATCAATAATCTCCCAATATAAATACTCAATCATGATAGTAGAATATATTCCTCTACTGGTGATGTTGGGTAACTGGGACGCTACTGTATAATCAGCTGCCAGTCACCTCAATATATCTATTCCATATCAATTTTAGCTTCCTATCATTTTCATAAGGTGGCCACTCAATAAGTGTTTTATCGTTTGGGGTCCCATGTTGGGCAAAACTACCCCAGGCTTTTTGGACCACCTGGGAAAGTGCTTTCATCTCTGCAACATCTCCTCCAGCTAGCATAGGGGGTAACCACTTATCAAAATTACCGAAAACAAATGGCAGTTCAATACAATGACAAGCGCCAAAAGGACTTTCTGGTCCGCCCCAGTCAAAACGATAAAGCCATGTAGGTATCCCTCGTTCACTCAGTTTTTGAGTAAAACTATTCGTATTGCCAGCAAAGTTTGTATTATTTAGACCCAAACTAAGGATTTCCATCGGTGTGCCGCTTGGTAACCGCCTATAGCACTCTTCAAGCTTCTCCTTCCAGTCATCATCATAATCTCTTTTGAACACACCTTCGATCTGGCTAGTGCTAGCATTTTCAATGTCTTTCCTACCTGACAGAAAGGCGTGCATTTCATTTTGGGTATAACCGATAAGTATATGTTTATCTTTTGCCCCTCTCAGTGCTTCTTCTTCTACATTTTTGGGCACAATTATTCCGTCTACAATCGGCAAATATGGTATACTTGTTGAAGCAAAAGTGGCAGATTGAATAGCTTGAGTTGTTTGGGCTTCAAGTATGTTTTCTGTTTCAAGATCTGTGAGTTTTTCAATATTTACCCCAGCAATTTTTGATAAGGATATGCTTTTTTCTTCAGCACTGGCAGGTGTCTCAAAATTCTCGTATCGCCCACTTTGAAGAATAACTTTGTGAAACATTTTCTGAGCCTTCGAATTTGCCAAAAGGGCGTAGGCGGAAATAG
>PTLG01000222.1 GCA_002937995.1 Alphaproteobacteria bacterium MarineAlpha3_Bin7
TCTTAAAACTAATCTATTACGGCTGTAGCTTCAATTTCTATATTCCAATCTGGATGGACTAGTCTCTCTACTTGTATTGTTGTAGATGCTGGTTTATTTTTTCCAAAAAACTTTGTTACCTCAGGTCCTCCATTTTGAACATAGTCTTCAACATCTAGAGCGTAGACATTTATGCGTACCACATGTGTTGGGTTAGCTCCCACTGCGTTTAGGGAAACTTTTATGTTCTCAAGGATTTTCATTACTTGTAGCCTTACATCGTCTATACCGTAGACGTTGCCATCTTTGTCAAATGGGACAGTACCCGCAATGTGTATGGTTTTACTTCCGGTTGAGGTCACTACTTGAGTATATAGATTCTTATTTGGCTTATACATCCCGTCAGGGTTAATACGTTCTATCGGCATTTTATAATCCTTACATCTAAAAGTTTACTCAACTTGTTGCTTATACCAATCTAGAATTTGTTCGCCGGTCATTACTAATACATCTGACTTGGATCTGATATGATTAAATACCTCTTCGACATATTTTGATCGGTGAGGCACACCAGAAATATATGTATGCATGCTTATGCCCATAATCCGAGTTATGTCACATGACTCTTCGTATAGTCGATCAAAATGGTCAATACAGCGTCTAGAAAATTCGTTCGAGGAATGGTGATGAAGAGCCATTATAGTAATATCATTAGTCTCCACAGGGTAGGGTAGGGAATACATTTCTCCGTTGTTTATGGACAGCTTAACTGGTTGATCATCAAGCGGCCAATCAGCAACATACTCAATACCTTCTTCCGCCAAGATATCGAGTGTCTCCATAGTTTCTGTTAAACCAGGACTCTCCCATCCCCTTGGCTTTTTACCAGTGAAATCCTCTATTGCTTCAACAGTTGAACGGATATGCTCTCTCTGGTTGTCAAGCTTATGCATTGGACCTTGTACGTAACCATGACCCATAAATTCCCAACCATCCTCTAGAGCGGCGTCTACAATTGGTCTATACGACTCAATTATTACACCATTCATAGCCAAAGTAGGAACAACATTAAAATCTTTAAACATATCACGTAGCCGCCAAAACCCAACTCGGTTTCCATATTCGTGCCAAGACCAGTTAGGAACATCTGGAAGCAAAGGTTGACCCATTGGTGGAGATAAAATTGTTCTGGGTTGGGCCTTTTCTGAGCTCCAATGTTCTACGTTCATAATAACCCAAACGGCCATTCTAGCATTGTTGGGAAGAGTTAGTTTAGGTCTATTGGTAATTGGCTGATAGGGTAGACGATCTCGAGGTGTTTCCATAAATTCAGGTGTCCTTTCTTTCTCTTTCAATGCCCGCATAGTTTTCTAGAACTCGACAAACTGCAGCCGTGTCAAGTTTTTGCATGCCCTGGGCTAACGCAGATAGGTATACATCTCTTCCTGCTGTAAACAGAGGCGTTGGACAGTCCATATTTGTTGCAAAATCGCCAATAGTAGTCATGTCTTTCAACCAGACCTCCATCTTCATTGTTGCTTCAGAATAATTACTTTCAACCATCATTGGTCCTCTAAGCTCAAATATTCTTGAATTACCTGCTCCCTTGCTAATAACTTCATATATAGTATTGGGGTCAAGACCTGCCTTCATTCCTAGTACCATGGCCTCTGCGGAGGCCACATTATGTATGTGTACGAGGTGATTTGCGACAAACTTCATTTTGCTACCATTCCCGAATTCTCCAACATAAAAAGAGTGTTTAGCAAAACCGCTAAATATACTTTCGCAGCTCCGGAATGCCGCTTCATCGCCGCTTCCGTAGACAGATAAATCTTTATTCACAGCTTGAGCACCAGTTCCGCTTATTGGGCAATCGAGTAAAATCGTACCCACTTCGGCTAATTTCTTAGATGCAATTATTTTGTCTTCAATGGGCATTGTAGAACATTCTAAAACGATGAGATTCTTATTTTTGGCCGAGGCAATCCCATTTTGTCCAGTTAATGCCTCATGAAATGAACTTAAACTCGGCAGGGAGGTTATTGCGACGTCAACCTGCTCTGCTACATTTTTTGGACTTTCACCTGGTTTGGCCCCAAGTTCACAGAGAGATTTTACCTGCTTTGGGAGTATATCGAACCCAATTACCTCAAAGTTTTCTTTTAACAGATTTCTTCCAAAGGATCCACCCATGATCCCAAGACCGACAATACCTACGCTTTTCATTCTTTAAGATCCCTTTTTTATATGTTTATTAAAAAGTCTTCTAATGCCTGATTAAATGCAACAGGGTTCTCCATATTGGAGACATGTGCAGCTGGGTTAATCTCCCTATAAATGGAACCAGAAACTTTATCGTGCATTGCTTTGGCTGCCTCGGGCGGAGTTCCCGTATCTTGGGCACCTACTATAAATATTGATGGTAACTCTATGGTATCTAAGCTATCCAAGTAATTTAGGCCAAGAATGGCTTGTGCACAGCCGATATAGCCTTCTTTAGAGGTTGCTCCAACCATTTTTCTAACTTCGTCCATCATTTCCGGTCTTGCATTTATACATTCTTCTGTGAACCACCTTGTTATAGTAGGCTCTACCAAAGGATCTATCCCATTTTTTTCTACTTCCGGAATTCTTTGATGCCAATTATTTCGATATTGTTCTGGACAATCAGCCCTAGAGTCGCAGACAGCCACACTTAGTAATTTTTCTGGATATCTTAAAGCCAAACTCTGTCCAATCATTCCGCCAAGAGATAAACCAATAAAGTGGGATTTGTTTATCCCAATTTGTGCCCAGAGACCAACTACGTCATCAGCTAAAGTCTCAAGGCTATACGGAGGCTCTGTAGCCTCGCTTTGTCCATGGCCTCGTGTATCATAGCGAAGTATTCTATAATTTTCTTTGAAGTACTCGGCTTGGGGATCCCACATGTTTAAATTTGCGGCCAGAGAATTACTAAATGTCAGACAAGGGTTACCTTCTTTCCCCTCCAGTTCGTAATTTATCTTAACACCATTTATTTCAATCAACATCTTACATGTCCTTTCCAATTATAAGTTACCACCTAATGGCGGGGTGCCGAACTGTTCAATGGGTGTTCCATATTTCTTTTCAATTCCCAAAGCTATAGAAATTAAGCTTTCTTCCCTATCTG
>PTLG01000223.1 GCA_002937995.1 Alphaproteobacteria bacterium MarineAlpha3_Bin7
TGCAGTAACGCCAGCCGAGACTGGATTGCCGGGTAACCCGAACATTGGCAGTTTGTCAATTGTTCCAAAAATTAATGGTTTGCCAGGCCGCATTGCCACTTTATTAAACTTAATCTTTAGACCCTTTTTTATTAAGACGGGCCGAACAAGATCGTATTCTCCAACTGATGCACCTCCAATCGTGACAAGCAAATCAGTCGTATCTATCTGTGATACTAGTTTTAAAATAGATTCTGGCTTATCCTCGGCGATACCCAAATTTAAGGCCTCTCCTCCACACGCAGTCACAAATGTTGCAAGCCCAATACTATTCGAGCTAACAATTTGGTTTTCGTTATTAATTTCTCCAGGCATTACTAATTCACTGCCTGTAGCTAAAATAGCTATTCTAGGTTTTCTGACAACACTTACCCATGGTACATTCATTGCGGCTATTAACGAAAGGTGTCTATAATTTAGTTTCTGTCCAGCTGTAATAAGTTTTTTACCTTTTCTAAAATCTAGTCCTTTGGGCCTCACATAATCGCCTTTTTTTGCTGAGGTTAAAATAGTTACCGTGCCACTATGCTTTATCGTATTTTCTTGTATCACTATAGAGTCAGCACCTCTTGGCAGGGCTGCTCCGGTGAATATTCTGACGGTTTGACCTCCTGACAAACTACTACCAAAACTAGAGCCAGCTGATGATTCACCAATTAACTTCAGTTTTCTGGGAACAGTTCTTACATCAATTGCTCTAACTGCATAGCCATCCATTGAAGAGACTGCTACTGGTGGTTGGTTAACCCGCGAGTAAATGTCTTCAGCCAAAACTCGTCCAAATGCATTACTGACAGCTATTTGTTCTGACCCTAAAATTGAGAATGAGGAGAAAGCCCTAGATTTTGCTTCTTCTACACTTATCATTCGGTTATTATTGTTTGTCATTTAACTTTCTTTTTAAAAACACCAGATTTACCGCCAGATTTATAGTTAAGTTGTATGTCGGATATTTTCATCTCCCTATCAACAGCTTTACACATGTCATAAATTGTTAAACATGCGACAGATACAGCCGTTAAAGCTTCCATTTCCACCCCAGTTTTGCCAAACACTTTGCAGGTTGCCCTCACGTTTATCGAATTGTTTTTGCTATTAGAGGTAAGTTTTACTTTTATTGATGAGAGATTTAATGGATGACAAAGCGGTATAAGTTCAGGAGTCTTTTTTGCGCCCATGATGCCTGCTAATTGGGAAATATTTAGCACTTCACCTTTTTCTATTTTACTTTTCTCAATTAATTCTAATGTTTTTGGCAGCATATAGACTGCTCCAGTGGCTTCAGCTATTCTGAAGGTCTCCTTTTTTTCAGAAACATCAACCATCGAAGGTTTCCCAGTACTATCTATGTGAGTAAATTTACTCATTCATCTCAACTTTCTTTATTAATGTTTTTTCCTATTAATTTTGATAAAGCAGAGCCTATATTCTTGTCTCTCATTAGTGACTCGCCCACTAAAAAGCAATTTACACCGCAAGCAACTATTCTGTCTATATCACTTCTGTTTCTTATTCCACTCTCACTTACCAAAATAGAATCTTTTGGGGCCTTTTTGACCAACTCTTCTGTCACAGATAAATCTACTTGGAGTGTTTTTAAATCACGATTATTAATCCCAAGCAGGTTAGAATCTAGAGCCATAGCCCTATCAAGTTCTTCTATGTTATGAATTTCCACTAATGCATCCATATCAAGATCCAAAGCTAATTTATATAATGTCTGTGCTTTAGAGTCAGTAAGTGCTGCCATTATTAGCAGAATACAATCTGCACCCATTGCACGAGACTCAAACACTTGGTAGGGATCAATAATAAAATCTTTTCTAATTACAGGCAGATCAACCGCTTTTCTAACCGCTTCTAGATCTTCTGGTCGGCCTTGAAAGAAAGGAGTATCCGTTAAAACAGAAATACAAGATGCCCCAGCAGATTTATATGAAGTTGCGATGGATTGGGGGTCAAATTCATTACGGATCACCCCACTTGAAGGAGACGCTTTCTTAATTTCTGCAATTATACCAATTTCTATTGTTTTTAATGATTTTTCTAGCGCCTCAGTAAATAATCTAACAGGCCCATTTTTATGTAACTGCCTCTCTAACTGATCTTGGGGCACAACTATTTTCTTTTTATCAACATCATTCTGTTTTTGGGCACATATTCTTGTTAGGATATCTGTCATGGTTAGAGCAGCCCCAGTAAGCTTTTTAGGAGTTTGTAATTGTAACTAAACATTCCAGGACTCGAGAGGCCCGTCCGCTATCAATAGATTCTTCTGCCATTTTGATACCCTCTTTGAGATTATTTGTTTTTTCAGCAACAATTAGGGTTGCAGCGGAATTTAGTAACACAATATTTCTATAAGGTGTTAATTTTCCCCCTAACATTTCTTTAATGGCTATGGCATTAAATTTACTGTCGCCCCCTTTTAATTCGCTTAGTTTGGCCTCTGGCAAGCCTGCGTCTTTGGGGGTTATTTCAAACTTATCTATATTCCCTTTATCTAAACTTGCGACATAAGAAACACCTGTTGTAGTTAACTCGTCCATCCCGTCCGAACCACAAACTACCCATGTTTTTGTAATTCCCAAATTTTTTAGCGCCTGGGCGATAGGCTCCACTAGATTTTTTGAATAGACACCAGTTAGTTGTCGCGTAACTCCTGCGGGGTTACATAACGGTCCTAGGACATTAAATAGAGTTCTCGTAGCTAACTCAACCCTAGTTCCTGCAACATGTCTCATGGCGCTATGATGCCTGGGAGCCATCATAAACCCCACACCACATTTTTGTATGGCCTTTTCAATTACACTAAATTCTGCATCGGTATTCACTCCAAGTTGGGAGAGTACATCAGCGGAGCCAGATTTAGAGGAGATGGCGCGGTTTCCATGTTTTGCAATAGTAACCCCAGCTCCAGCTACCACTAATGTGGAGCCAGTTGAGATGTTAAAGGTCCCTGTACTATCTCCGCCTGTGCCAACTATATCTAATGCGTCTTTTGGGGCTTTGATTTTCTTTGATTTTTTTATCATGGCCCTAGCAGCACCTGTTATTTCTTCAATAGTTTCGCCACGGATCCTAAG
>PTLG01000224.1 GCA_002937995.1 Alphaproteobacteria bacterium MarineAlpha3_Bin7
GGGTCAGGTAATTCTCTAAATATAGAAAGAGAGTTACATTTTCCGCACTCATTGGGTCTATTATATTCAGCCTTTACCTACTTCACTGGTTTCAAGGTTAATTCTGGAGAATATAAAGTTATGGGCCTAGCACCATATGGTGAACCAAAATATAAAAACCTGATTTTAGATGAGCTGATGGACTTAAAGGAAGATGGCACCTTTCGATTAAACCAAAAATACTTTGATTACTGTACGGGTTTGAGAATGACCAATAATAATTTTGATAAGTTATTCGGTTTCAACCCGAGAGATCCTCAGGAACTATTAAATCAGGATCATATGGATTTGGCATCTTCAATCCAGTCTGTCACCGAAGAAGTTGTTTTAAGAATTGCTAAATCTTTAGCTAAAGAAACCAAACAAAATAATTTGTGTTTGGCAGGTGGTGTTGCACTCAATTGTGTAGCAAATGGCAAACTATTGAAAGAAGGATACTTCGATAACATATGGGTACAGCCTGCCTCTGGCGATGCTGGTGGAGCAGTTGGAGCAGCTTTAACCGCCTACTATCATCACCAAAAAAAGACACGAACCGTCGAACCAAATAGCGATAGAATGTTTGGCTCTTACCTCGGCCCAGAATTCAATAATGGAGACGTTGAAACCAGCCTCAAAAGCCTTGGCGCAAAGTATAAAAAATTATCGGATGACGAGATTATCTCCAATACTGCGAAATCTTTGTCCGAGGGAAAGGCTATTGGATGGTTTCAAGGGCGAATGGAGTTTGGACCAAGAGCTCTTGGAAATCGCTCAATACTGGGAGACGCTAGGTCTCCTGATATGCAAAAAGTACTTAATCTAAAGGTTAAATATCGGGAGTCCTTTCGTCCCTTTGCTCCCTCAATACTTATTGAAGATGTTGCAGAGTGGTTTCAATTAAAGACACCTAGCCCATACATGCTAATCGTTGCAAATGTAGCAGAAACAAAGCAAGTTCAAATGTCTAGGCAGGAGAGTAATCTTTTCGGTATTGATAAATTGAACATTGTTCGCTCTCAAATACCTGCCGTAACCCATGTAGATTATTCTGCAAGGATTCAAACCGTAGACAAAAAACAGAACCCCAAGTATCATGCTCTGCTTTCAAAATTTAAAGACATCACTGGTTGCCCGGTTGTCGCCAACACTAGTTTCAATGTTAGGGGAGAGCCTATTGTTTGCACACCAGAAGATGCATTCCGCTGTTTTATGGGAACGGAGCTAGATTCTCTAGTAATTGAAAACTTTATCTTACAAAAAGATGAGCAGGACCCAAATTTAAAACTAGATTATAAAAACGAATTTGAGCTTGATTAGATTGAAGCAAATAGATTGTTTTAAAAACTGAGTTGGTTAATATAGGAATCAGTAGCAAGTTGGTTTAAAAGAGAAACTAAAATATTAGGAGTTTAAAGTGAAAGAGTCCTTGAAAATCGGATTAAGCACTTCAAAAAAAATTAAGATTGATCAGCAACGTACTATTGGGTTTATGGGTGAAGAGGGTCGAGTATACTCTACCCCATCGATGGTGGAAGATATTGAGTATACATGCCACGAATTTTTGCAGTCATTTATGGAACCTGGCGAGAATACAGTGGGCACTCATGTTTCCGTGGACCATATTGGAGCCACACTGGAAAATGACACAGTAGAAATCACGATAGAAATAACAAACATAGAGGGACGGGCAATTCACCTAAAAGCAGAGGTTGTCGACTCTCTGGAAAAGGTTGGAACGGGGATACATAACCGATTTGTTGTAGACGTAGATAAAACTTTTGAAAGATTAAAGGAAAAAAGTGATAAAGTATTCGGGTAACCGACACTTTATAATTGACTGATGTCTGTCTCAAAAAAAGAGAAAATTAAGACTTTTTGCTATCAGTGTGTGGCAGGCCCAGACTTAATGGAAGTTGAAGTTGAAAACGGAGTCGCCACTAGAATAGAATCTCTATATGGAATACAAGATGCCCACCCTGGAGGAGGGAGAGTATGTGTAAAGGCTTTTGGGCTAGTTCAAAAAACATATAACCCAGATCGACTAAAAGGACCTCTCAAACGGACGAACCCCAAAAAGGGTAGAGATGAAGATCCTGGCTTTGTAGAGATTTCATGGGATGAGGCCCTAAATACAATTGCTAAAAAAATTAAGTCAATTCAAGGTGACGGACTAGTAGACAAGTCCGGCTATCCCAAAATTGCGGCAAGTTTTGGGGGTGGAGGTACCCCCACACAATACATGGGGACTTTTCCCGCCTTACTGTCAGCATTAGGAAAGGTTGATCTCGGGTTTGGGGCTGGGCAAGGTGTGAAATGCTATCATTCGGAGCATTTATACGGGGAACTTTGGCATCGGGCATTTATTGTAGCACCAGATACTCCAAGGGTTAATTACATCTTATCCTGTGGCCATAATGGAGATGCGGCAACGGGTGTTGCTGGTATTTGGAGACATGCAGATGCCAGGGATCGAGGAATGAAAAGAGTCCAGGTGGAGCCACATTTATCCGTAACTGGGGCGGTTTCAGCAGAGTGGATACCGATAAAACCTAAAACCGATGCCGCTTTTTTATATGGGGTCATTAACAGTATTCTGTGTGAGAGAAACTGGAGAGATGTCTGTGACACTGCCTTCCTTTCAGAGGATACAAACTCTCCTTACCTAGTTGGCCCTAACGGTTATTACCTGAGAGATCCTGATAGTAAAAAACCATTAATTTTTGACTTAGGAGATAATACTGCCAAGGTTTTTGATGAACAAATTACTGATGCCGCAATGACTGGAGATTATGTAGTCTCTGGAATAGAAGTTGGTGCAGACGATCAAATCTGGGAACATGATAAAATAGAAGTTAAAACTGCTTTTCAAATACTTATAGAGCATATCACCCCATATACGCCGAACTGGGCGAGCAAGGAATGCGATATTCCCGAAACTCAGATACGAAAGGTAGCCGACGATTTCTTGTCCAATGCATGTATTGGGCAAACCGTAACTATAGAAGGTCAAGAATTACCATACAGGCCGGTGGCCGTTTTACTTGGAAAAACTGTTAATAATGGTTGGGGTGGCTACAACTGCTGTTGGGCACGAACATTACTCT
>PTLG01000225.1 GCA_002937995.1 Alphaproteobacteria bacterium MarineAlpha3_Bin7
TATTTATGAAACAATAGAAAATGGTATGGCCAATCCAGGAGCTCGTGAGCACGGTACAATAATGGAAGACATGTACGCATTTGGTGTGCTGCTAGCAACCTTAAGTCAGCGAGAATTGCCATGCGAAAATGATAATACTGAGGAGATCATAGTATCAAAAATTGCAAATTCGAGTTTTGCCACGCTTATAGGAAAGCAGCTTATAACCTCACGATTTCTTGAGTTAATAAGGGGCTTGATAAGCGACACTCCAAAAGAGAGATGGATATTAGGCCAAATAACTAATTGGTTAAATTCAATGCCAATTGCGCCTACTCCAAAATTGGCTCAACATGAAGCCCACCGCCCAATTGAATTTGGGGGGTTTAATCATTTTTATGTCAGAACAATCGCGTATTCTATGTCTCAACATAGAGAGGAAGCTGTCACAATTATTCGAGATGGTAAATTATTAACTTGGATAGAGAAAGACTATGACGACGATATAATTTCACCACATTTTAAAGATAAATTGGAAGCCATTTACTTAAGAGCAGATAGAGCGCGAGACACTGATGAATTGTTACTTTCTCTAGTGTTAATAGTTCTAGATCCCTTATCACCGATAACCTATAAAGACCAAACCTACATGCCAAATGCGTTCAATACAGCAATAGTTTGTGAGTCAGTAAGGGGAGGCGATTACAAGGCCTTATCTGAGTCAATCCTCCATGATATCCCAGACTTCTGGGAAGAGGTAAACGAAGAACGGGAGACCGCAAATAGAATTGAAAAAATTAGTTTTAACAGACTACGGTCCCACCTTCAGAGATCCAGTTATGGATATGGCATTGAGAGATGTATCTATGAGCTGAATTGGGATTTTCCTTGTAAAAGTCCCCTACTAGAAAAAGAGTATGTCGATGATGTTGGAAAATTATTGCCCACGTTAGATCTGGTAGAAAAAAATATAGACCCCGATACTCACCCCATGGATCCCCATATTGCGGCTTTTATAGGAGGTAGAGTTCGAAAATCCGTTGCTAAATTTCTTCAACCGCTTGGAAATACTGACGAAGCGAAAAGTATACTTGCAACGATCCGTTTATTTTCTCTTCTACAGACAGAATATGGCCCCGAAACACTGCCAAATTTAACAAAGTGGATTGGTGCACATCTTGGCGCCGTTATCAAAATGTACAAAAGTCAGTCTACTCAAAAAATGTTGGAAAACCGGGTGCCAGAAATTATACGGAATGGACAATTAAAAGAGTTACTTAACTTAATAGACAACCCTGACATAAAACACACTGATTCTGTGGATTACGAAGAAGCCCTAAAAACATTTCAATCTGCGCAGGAAGAGGTTGAGAGAATAACTAAAGATATGGCTCCAGAAGCCCCCACAGCAATCTTAATTTCTAGGAAAGCTGCAGCCATAACCTCGGCAAGTATTATGACTTTTTCCATAATAATAATGTTTTTTTCCCTTTAAACTATTTAGATGGATAAATAGATTGAATTCTCGAAATATTATACTTTGGGTCGTACTTGCTCTTTCTCTGATTTTTGTTATTCCCCAGGTGATTATTTTAATTATTTTGGGAATGGCTCCAACAATCGTCGCCTACATAGTTGATAAATCTAACGGCAAATTTGCCTTTTTCTCAGTGGGGGCGATGAATTTAACTGGAATAACGCCTGGCCTTATAAAACTTTGGAAAGGCGAAAATACCGTATCAGCAGCTATAGATATCTTAAGTAACCCCTTTGATTTATTAATAATATTTGCCGCTGCAGCGCTTGGTTGGCTGATATATTTGGGATTGCCACCGGTTATAAGAGGGCTTTTAACAATAATCTCAAAGCATCGCATAACGAACTTAAAGATGGAACAGAAAAGATTGGTAAAGGAATGGGGAGAGGGGGTAGCTATTGGTCCCCGTGCTATTGAACTTCAGGAAGCTTCAAAAAAAGAAGACTTTATCCCTGAAGGGAATCCAAAAGATCTTGTCGCTGATAACTCTGATGAAAACATCAATTAAACAAAAAGTAGTTTATATTTTTTAAATTACCTAAATAAAGAACACTAAAATTAATGTAGTTAGATAAATTACCTAGCCTATAAGTTTTTTCATATCTGGCGGCAAATCGCTCTTAAAAATCATTTTTTGTCGGGTTCTGGGATGTTCGAAACCTATAAGATAGGCATGTAGTGCCTGTCGGCCTATTTCCGCTGCCCTTTTATAAAACTCTTCAAATTCTTTTTTTGCCAGGTTATTTTTTTTACGACCATAAATAGCGTCACTAACAATTGGAAACCCTAGATCTGCCATATGGACCCTTATTTGATGAGTTCGACCAGTGCTTAGTCGGCACTCTATTAGGCTTGCACACTTTTCTAATTTTTTCACCAATTTATAATTAGTTATAGCCCGTTTTCCATTCTTCTTAACTACAGCCATTTTTTTTCTATTTCGAGAGCTTCGACCAATATTACCTGAAATTTTCCCCTTCAATGGTGAAACAATCCCCCAAACAACTGCTAGGTAGGCCCTTTCCATAGAATGCTCAGAAAATTGCCTAGCTAGAAACTGGTGGCTTTTATCATTTTTTGCCACGATCATTAATCCGCTCGTATCCCTATCCAACCTGTGGACAATTCCAGGCCTGCTGACACCACCAATCCCGGACAAACTACGTCCGCAGTGAGAAATTAAAGCATTGACTAGGGTGCTATCAGGATGACCTGGTGAAGGATGAACAACTAAACCAGCCGGTTTTTCAACTACCAAAACGTCGTCATCCTCATAATATATTTTTAATTCAATATTCTGTGCCCTATGCTCAACGGGCTTGGGTGCTGGAACCGTTACCTCAACGAGTTGACCCATTTTGACCCGAAAATCTGGCTCTATTACTGTAACATCGGAAACTTTAACCAGCCCTTCCTCAATAATATTTTTTAAATAAGTTCTTGATAATTGGTCAATTTGGTTGCTTAAAAATAGATCTAAACGCATTCCAGAATGGTTTTGTGAAACACATAAAGAATGTATATTTATTGGGTGTGAAATCATAGATGAGGTCAACAGGTATCCAATGCAAACAAATAAAGGGTTAATAGCCTTAGT